>DASQIW010000015.1:0-52640 GCA_035631375.1 Streptosporangiaceae bacterium | reverse complement strand
TCACCTCGACACCGCGCTCGCGGTGCTGGCCGACGATGTCGCTGCGTACTATCCGGCCGCGTTCGACGACGCGAGCCGGGCGGCACTGGCCGGGTACTTCGGCGAGCTGATCGAGGCCAAGGACGAGGACGCCGAGGTCCTCGGGCTCAACGCCGTCAGCGACGGCAGCAATGTGGTGCTGCCAGCACAGGCGACCAGTCTGGCGGCGCAGCTTGCTGACGCTGGCTTCGCCCCGATCGGGGTAGACCTGTCCGAGTTGCTGAAGGCCGGCGGCGGCCCCAAGTGCTGCACGCTGGAGCTCCGATAGCAGCTGGCCGCAGGTAGGCAAGGACAAGACGCGCAAGCCGGGGAGGCGGGGTCAATGGCAGGCACAGCCGGTCCGAAAGCGGCGGAGCTACGCGCCCAGGCAGCGGCGCACAGCGCGCACAACTATCACCCGCTGCCAGTAGTGATCACCGAGGCTGAGGGCGCTTGGGTCACCGATACCGACGGCACCCGGTACCTGGACATGCTCGCGGCCTACTCGGCCATCAACTTCGGTCACCGGCACCCGCGGCTGGTCTCGGCCGCGCAGCGGCAGCTGGAGCGCGTCACCCTGGTGAGCCGCGCGTTCGAGCACGACCAGTTCGGGCCATTCTGCGCGGAGCTGGCCGAGCTGGCGGGCATGGAGATGGTGCTGCCTATGAACACCGGCGCGGAGGCGGTCGAGACCGCGATCAAGACCGCCCGCAAATGGGGCTACGAGGTCAAGGGCGTGCCCGACGGGCAGGCCGTCATCGTCGTCTTTGACGGCAACTTCCACGGCCGGACGACGACGATCGTCAGCTTCTCCACCGACCCTGAGGCCAAGGACGGGTTCGGCCCGTACACCCCTGGCTTCCGCGTCGTGCCCTACGGCGACCTGCCCGCCCTGGCCGCAGCCCTGGACGAGAACGTGGTTGCCGTCCTCGCCGAGCCGATCCAGGGTGAGGCCGGCGTGCTGGTACCGCCGCCGGGCTTCCTGACGGGCGTGCGCGAGCTGTGCACGGCGCACGGGATCTTGTTCATAGCCGACGAAATCCAGTCCGGCCTCGGCCGCACCGGCACGACATTCGCCTGCGAGCACGAGGACGTCGTGCCCGACATGTACATCCTGGGCAAGGCGCTCGGCGGCGGCATCGTGCCCATCTCGGCCGTGGTGTCGTCAGCGGACATCCTCGGCGTCTTCCAGCCAGGCCAGCACGGCTCCACCTTCGGCGGCAACCCGCTGGCCTGCGCCGTCGCCCGTGAGGTCATCGCGATGCTCGCCACCGGCGAGTACCAGGAGCGCTCGGCCAAGCTGGGCGCCCACCTGCACAACCGGCTCTCCTCGCTGCCGGAGGGTGAGGTCAGGCAGGTCCGCGGCCGCGGGCTCTGGGCGGGCGTCGAGTTCACCAGCCGGCCCGGCCGCAAGGTCAGCGAGGCGCTCGCCCAGCGGCGGGTGCTGGCCAAGGACACCCACGGCACAACGATCCGGCTCGCGCCTCCGCTGGTCGTCAGCGAGGACGACCTCGACTGGGGGATCGATCAGCTCGAGGCCGTGATCAGAGGGTAACGGGGTTAGCCTCGGCGCATGCCGAACGCCCCGGCGCGGCCGCTGCCCGCGAGCCCATGACCTTGCAGGTCGTCTTCGAGACGCACGCCACGACGCTAGACAACGAAGCGGGGATCGCGACCGGCTGGCTGCCAGGGGAGCTGTCCGCCGCAGGGCACCAGCAGGCTGCCGAGCTTGGCCGGCGCCGGTCAACCGACGGCATCACCGCGGTGTTCTGCTCCGACCTGGCCCGTGCGGTGGAAACGGCCGCGATCGCCTTCGAAGGCACCGGCATTCCAGTGCTGCTCGACGGGCGGCTACGCGAGTGCGACTACGGATCGCGGAATGGCACGTCGGCCGCGGACATGCATGCGCACCGCGCCGAGCATGTGGACCAGCCGTACCCTGGCGGGGAGAGCTGGCGGCTGGCCACGGCCCGAGTGGGCCGGTTCCTGGCTGACGTGCCGCTCCGGTGGTCCGGGCAGCGCGTGCTGGTCATCGGGCACGTCGCCACCCAGTGGGGACTGGAGATCGCGATGATCGGCACCCCACTAGAAGAACTGGCCAGCCGCCCGTTCGACTGGCAGCCAGGCTGGGAGTATGTCGCTCACTAGCTGTTGCTACCCCTGGTAGCATGGATTCATGGCTGCTGGCGCAGATGATGACCTCGGGGCCGAACCCCCAGCGCCTCTCAGCGCACTCGAGGAAGCAATGCGGCACGCGCTCGAGAGTTACTCGAGTGAGCAGGTTCTCGAACGGATCGTGGCCGTCTTGCCAACTGGTCGTCCGGAGCCGGGCGGCAGTCCGAGGCCCGGCTTGCATGGCAGAGTGGAAAAAGTCAGCGTCTCCCTGCCGAGGGAGCTGACTGAGGCCATTCGAGCCCGAACTGGCTCTGGCGGATTTAGCCGCTATGTGGCTGATGCTGTCCAGGAGCGCTTCCATCACGACCAGCTGGGCGACCTGCTCGACGAACTCGAGGCCGAGCACGGCCTGGTTCCTGAGGAGATACGACAGCAGACGAGGCGGCTATGGCCCGATCAATCGCTGTAGGCGGGGCGTTGATCCTGGACGCCGAGGGGTTAGTCAAGCTGGCCGAAGGCAACCATTTCGCGCTTTCGTTTGCGCGGGATGCTCACGATCGCAGCGGCCGGGTCATAACGGCCGCATCCACGATTGCCGAGGTGCTGCGAAGCGGGCCACGGGATGCCAAGCTGCATCGGGTGCTGAGCCGGGTGACAGTAGTGCCGGTCGACAAGGCGCTCGGCCGCGCCGCCGGCGAACTACTCGGCCGGGCCGGGCTATCCGGCCGCCGCTGCACGATCGACGCGCTGCTGGCCGCCGTCGCCCTCGGCCAGCCGCGGCCGGTAGTGCTACTGACCAGCGACCCCGACGATATGGCCAGGCTCACCGACGAGCCTGGCCGGCCGCGCGCCGAGCGGATCGCAGTTCTGCACGTCTAGTCGCTCGCCGCCAGCAAGCCGAGGCGGTGCGCGATCGCGGCGGCCTCGCTCCGATTCGCCGCGCCGAGCTTGCCCAGGATGCTGGAGACGTGCACGCTCACCGTCTTCGCCGAGATGAACAGCTCGGCCGCAATCGCCGCATTGCTCGCGCCGGCGGCCACGAGCCCAAGCACCTCGGTCTCCCGCGGTGTCAGGGTGGACGGCGCTGGCTGCCGCTCGTCCGCCTCTCCTGGCAGCGCGATCCGTGCCCGGCGGGCTAGCTGCCTGACCTCCGCCAGCAGCGGGACAGCGCCGAGTTCGCTGGCGATCCCGGCGGCTCGCAACAGCGGCGCCTCCGCCGCGGACCGGTCCGCAGGGTTGGTCAGCATGATCTCGGCCAGCCGATACAGCGCCATGCCGAGCGGCAGGGGCTCGCCCAGTTCCTCCCACGCCGCCACCGCGGCCCACCACAGCGTGCCGCTGTCGGCCGCCGCGCCCTCGGCCCGCGCTACCTCAGACTGGAACGTGACTTGCTGCGCGGTCTGCACAGGACCGAACACGTCCAGCTTGGCTGCCTGCTCGACGGCACTCGCCAGCAGCTCCGTTGCCAGCTCCGCGTCCGCGGCAGCGCGCGTAGCCCGCGGCGCCGCCAGCGCCTCGGCCGCCACCCGCGCAATAGTCACCAGCGGCGGCCACGCGTACCGCGGACTCGCTTGCAGGTCATGCATAGTCAGCACGTCCCTGGCTTTCGCCAGCGCGTCGCCGATGCGACCGTGTGCAGCTGCGAGCTCGATCTGCAGCTGCGCGTGCGGCAGATGGCGCTCATGCCGGTAGGCCGTCATGGCCAGCAGATCACCGGCGCGAGCGAGCGAGTAGTCCGCTGCATCGAGGTCACCGCGAGCCAGCGCCATGGTGCCGGCGAGCCGCCACAGCTCAGTGCGGTGCGGCCCGCTCGACGGCGCGGCGATGGCCTCGGCAATGATCTCCTCGGCCTCCGACCACCGACCGGCCGCGACGAAGGGCTCGGCCACGTTGACGGCGAGCACTGCGCCTGACGTCCGCGACATCCCGTAGCTGGCGGCGCGGGCCAGGCCGTCCCTGGCCACCTCTGCCGCCCACAGATGCTCGCCCATGCCCTCGAGGACGTGTGACTCGTCGATCGCGGCCACCACGATCAGGCTGAAGTCGCGGGCCTCCTCTGCGGCCGCCCGGGCCTGCGCCAGGATCGCCAGCACATCCGATCCCTGAGGTGCCAGCATTGCCAGCGTGAACAGGGCCCGCGCCTGCGTTGCGGGCTCCTTCTCCTCCTGCGCGATGGCCAGCGCCTCCTCGGCTGCGGCTCTCGCGAGATCAGGCCGGTGCTGCTTGTACAGGATGTGCGCGAGGCTCGCGAGCACTAGCCCCCGCACGCCTTCGTGCCGACCGTCGCTCACCAGGCGCAGCGCCTCGGTCAGATCGTCGCTAGCGGCGTCGAGATTGCCCTGCGCGGCCAGCCGCGCCCGACGGTCGAGCAGCACCGCCGCCCGAGTCGGCTCGACTGCCGCGTCCAGCTCCTGGACAGCGGCAGTGGCAAACGCGAGGCCGCGCTCGGATTCACCCGCCAGTTCAGCGACGGCTGCGGCCTTCTCCAGCACCTGCACGTGATCGGCGCCGATGCGCTCGCTGGCGTCCGGTACCCGGTCCCACAGCTCCAGCACCCGCGCCAGCATGCCGAGTTGCTCCGCATGTGCGAGCGCCCGGCCCGCCTCGGCCGCCGCCTGCCATGCGCTGATCAGCGCCCAGCTGACGTCGTGCGCCAAGTACCAGTGATGGGCTAGCGAGATCGGCGCGCGGCCGGGAGGCACCAGCGCGGGATCGGCGGTAATTGCCCTGGCGTATCGCTCGTGCAGCCGACCGTGCTCACCCGGCAGCAGATCGGCGTGCATGACCTCCTGGATCAG
The DNA here is from genome assembly GCA_035631375.1 of Streptosporangiaceae bacterium. Taxonomy (GTDB): domain Bacteria; phylum Actinomycetota; class Actinomycetes; order Streptosporangiales; family Streptosporangiaceae; genus JAJYUU01. The sequence goes on along the minus strand of DASQIW010000015.1, from coordinate 47,709 downwards.
CGCATGCCGGAACTGGTAGCCGTCGGCGTCGGGAAACAGCACGTTGGCCGAGACGGCCGGTCGCAGCGCGCGCGATAGGTCCTCCTCGGCCAGCCCGCTCACCTCAGCCAGCAGCGCGTGCCCGAGCCGCGTTCCTGCTGCGGATGCCACCCGTAGCAGTTCCCTGGTCTCCTCGGGCAGTCGCTGCGCAGCCGCGAGCACGAGGTCACGCAGCGACACGGGCAACGCCGACTCAGACCCGAGCAGGTGCTCGACGAACAGCGGATTACCCTCGCTGCGCGAGAACACGGCGTCAGCCTGCTCGGGCGTCGGCTCGTGCGCCAGAATCGCCGCCATCTGAGCGGCAGCCTCCGCCCGCGTCAGCCTGGGGAGCTCAGTGCGCTCGACCCAGCTGATCCGGCCCAGCTCAGCAAGCAGCGGGCGCAGCGGGTGCGTGCGCGTGAGCTCGTCCGAGCGGAAAGTAACGACGATCAGCAGCGGGGCAACGGGCAGGTTGGCGATGAGGAACGTGAGCAGCTCGCGGCTGGATGCGTCCGCCCAGTGTGCGTCCTCGATGATGAGGGCGAGCGGTGCGGTCCGGGCGAGCTGTCCGAGCAGGCCCAGCAGCTGCTCGAACAACCTGGTGCGTGCTTCCCCCTGGTAAGCCTCGTCTTGCTGGTCAGCCGCCGTACCCAGCTCGGGCAGCAGCCTGCCCAGCTCCATAGGCGCCGGCCCGGCGAGCATGTCGCGCACGCGCTCTGCACCAAGGTCACGGACGAGCTGCCTCAGCACTGCCGTAAACGGGGCGAACGGCAGCCCGGCCGCCCCAAGCTCAAGACAGCCACCGATCAGCGCGCGACCCTGATCCGCTGCCACGCGGCCCGCGAACTCGGTGACGAGCCGGGTCTTGCCGACCCCCGTCTCGCCGCCGAGCAACACGGCGGCCGGCTCGCCGCGGCTCACAGCGGCGAGCGCATCCTCCAGCTGGTCTAGCTGCTCGATGCGGCCGACGAAGACGGGGCTGACCCAGCTGACGGACACGCCTTCCAGCATGCCAGCACAGTCGGCCAGCCCCGTCCCCGTCGGCGCCCCCGCGATCGAGTTGGGCGACACCGCCCGCTACCTTCGGTTGCCAGCCAGTCCGCGGGCCGCTTCGCCGTCCCGCTGCGGCTGCCGTGGCACTTCGACGACGCTGCGGACGCCGTCCGGCCAGGTCAGCTCGACCCGGCGGTGCCAGCGACCGGACTGCGGCAGACTCGGCCGCAGCTTCCGCGACGTGCGGCCGACGCGACCGTCGCGAGCAGCCTTGGCCCGCCGGTACGCCTCCGCAGCCGCGAGCCTGTCAGCGATTACTGTCTGGGCGACCATCGGGGTGACGTAGGGGTTCATGTGATCCTCCTCGCGTGCGGACCCGCTCTGGTGTCCGCACTATCGAGATTCGCGGTAAGGACCCCGCTTCCGGATCGGCAGCAATCCCTATTTCCGGCTGCCGGCCGCCTTAGCTGTTGCTCGCTGCGCCTTAGCCGCGCCTTAGGCGCGCAATGGCGCCTTAGCCGCCGCGCGCCCGGTGCTCACGGCTGGCTCGCGACCACCGCACAAATCCGTAGACGGCGCCCGCGGCGGCGCACACCGATCCGCCGAACAGGAACACCTTCCCGGCGGCCGTATCCGTCACGATCACGCTGCCGCCGGCCGAGTTGGTGGAGGACAGCAGCAGGGCCAGCAAGAACCAGCCGACCGCGGGCAGCACTCCCCCGAGGGCCGTGCGCATGCCCCAGGCCCCGAGCGCGCAGGTGGCGAGGATCGCGGCAGCGAACAGGACGGCCACGAGCACACCCGGCCCGCTGCTGTAAAAGAAGGTGCCGAGCAGCGCCTGCACCATGCCGAGCACGAACAACGCGATGTACCCGCCAGCGGTGACGGCCAGATGGTTCTCGCCGCTCGGCGGCCCGCTGCCGGCCACGCTAGCCGAGTCCGGCGAACAGGTCGGTCTCCCGGCCGCCGGCCCGCAAATCCGCACCGTCACCGGTCCCATCCGGGCCGGCGAGAAGGGTAAAGTACTCGACCCCGAGCGCCTTCCGCCCGACCATGTCAGAAAGCGCGAAGAACGGGCTGTCCACCGCGATCTGGGTGGCGTGCGCCCGCATAGCGGCGATCTTGGCATCGAGGTAGTCCGTTGCGTCGATCTGCGTAGTGACCTCGTCGTCGTCGGTGCCGAACGGCACCTCGTCCAGCGACTGGACCCGGCTGAAGTCGACGCCGCCGACCTGACCGCCGCCACCCGCTAGCAGCGCCATCGCCTCGGCGAGCACCGACTTCGGGATCGCGGTGGCATAGAACTTGCTGACCAGGCCGCTGGCCAGCTCGAACGCCCGCCACGACACCCGGTGCGCCTGGATGTGGTCGGGATGCCCGTAGAAGCCGCGGGCGTCGTAGGTGACCAGCACCTGCGGCCGCACCTCGGTCATGATCGCGAGCAGTTCACGAGCCGCCTCGTCGACGTCGGCCCGCCAGAAACAACCAGGCTCGTCGTTCGCCGGTGTCCCCATCATGCCCGAGTCACGCCACCGGCCTGGCCCGCCCAGGAAGCGGTGGTCGGTCACGCCCAGTGCCGCGCACGCCGCGGCCAGCTCACCGATCCGGTGCTCGCCGAGCCCGCCGTCAGCGTCGGCGGCCAGGTGCGCCAGGTCGGCCGGGATGACCTCGCCCATCTCCCCCAGCGTGCAGGTCACGAGCGTGACCTGCGTTCCCTGCGCGGCGTATTTCGCCATCGTGGCGCCGGTCTCGAGCGACTCGTCATCCGGATGTGCGTGCACGAACAGCACGCTTCGCGCGCCCCTGCTGGTCACCCACGGGAGCCTACCGGCAGGATCATGTGGGTGACCGACTCGTTCCCGCGGCAGGCCGCTCGCACCAAGAACTTCACCCTCGGAGCGCCCCGGTCGTTCCACATCACATCCGACGGCCAGACCGTGCTGTTCCTGCGGTCGCAGGGCGGCACCGACCCGGTTACCTGCCTATGGGCGCTGGATGTCGCGACCGGCCGGGAGCGGCTCGTGGCCGACCCAAAGCACCTCGACGGAGCGGCCCAGCCCGACGACGCGGTCGAGCAGGCGCGCCGGGAGCGGGTCAGGGAGCAGGCCAGCGGCATCGTCTCGTTCGCCGCCGACCGCGACTGCACGATCGCCACCTTCACGCTGAGCGGGTCGGTCTACGCGGCGGACCTCCGCAGAGAGGACGGCGCGGCGCAAGCACGCGCACTGGCGACGGCCACGCCCGCGGCCGACCCGCGGCCAGACCCGACCGGGCGGCTGATTGCCTACGTCAGTGCCGGGGCACTGCGGGTGTACGACCTCCGGAGCGGCGAAGACCGGGCCCTGGCGGACCCGCGCGGCGCCGACGGCATCAGCTTCGGCCTGGCCGAGTTCATCGCCGCTGAGGAAATGGAGCGCACCAGGGGCTACTGGTGGGCGCCGGACGGCTCGGCCATCCTGACCCAGCGAACCGACGAAAGCCCAGTTCACGTCTGGTACATCGCGGACCCTATGAGCCCGGCCAGCCCGCCGCGTGCCGTCCGCTATCCGGCGGCCGGAACTGACAACGCCGTCGTGACGCTCTACGTCGCTGCCCTGGACGGCACGCTCACCGAGGTGATCTGGGACCGGGAGGCACTCCCTTACTTCGTGACCGCCAGCTGGGAACGGGCTGGTTCCGGGCAACCGCTCGTCGTGGTCCTCAGCCGCGATCAGAAGGACATGCGCGTGCTCGGAGTCGATGTGGCATCCGGGGCGACCAGCCTGATCCGGGCCGACACCGACCCGCACTGGGTCGACATCGTGCGTGGCGTGCCGAGGTGCACCGCCGACGGCAGGCTGGCCTGGACGGCCGACGCCGATGGAGCGAAGCGGCTCGTTGTCGGCACCCTGGCGGAACACGCGGCCCGCGTCGCGGCGCTGATCACGCCCGTGTCCCTCACGCTGGGCGAGGTCCTGGCTGTGGACGGCGACACTGTCCTGTTCACCGCAACGGCCGGCGATCCCGCGTCGGTCTCGGTGTGGACCGCGGGCCCCGAAGGCGTGCAGCAGGTCAGCCCCGCCGAGGGGACACACGGCGGCACCCTGGGCGGCGGCACCCTCGTGCTCACGAGCCGGACCCTCGTGAACTCTGATGTCACCGTCACTATCCGGCGCGACGGCGCGGAGGTCGCCCGGATCGGTTCGCTCGCGGAAACGCCGGACCTGCCCGCGCCTCGACCACGGCTGACCTGGTCGGACGGGCCCGGCCGGGTTCGCACCGCGATCGTGCTGCCGTCCTGGTACGAACCAGGATCCGGGCGGCTGCCGGTGCTCTGCGACCCCTACGGCGGCCCGCACGGCAAGCGCGTCACGACCGCCGCGGCGAGCTACCTCACCCCGCAGTGGCTCGCCGAGCAGGGGTTTGCCGTCGTCATCGCCGACGGTCGGGGCATGGCTGGCCGCGGCCCGGCGTCCGACCGAGCCGTCGCGGGCGACCTGGCCGGCCCGGCGCTCGCCGACCAGGTCGAGGCGCTCCACTCCGCCGCCGAGCAGTGCGCCGACCTGGACCTGACACGCGTGGCCATCCGGGGCTGGTCATTCGGCGGCTATCTGGCCGCGCTCGCCGTGCTGCGCCGACCCGATGTCTTCCACGCGGCCATCGCCGGCGCACCGCCTACCGACTGGCTGCTGTATGACACCTGCTATACCGAGCGTTACCTCGGTCACCCGGACACGAGTCCGGACAGCTATGAGCGCAGCTCGCTGCTCGGGGACGCGCCGAGGCTCACCAGGCCCCTGCTGCTCGTGCATGGTCTGGCGGACGACAACGTCGTGGCCGCCCACACGCTGCGCCTCTCTGCAGCCTTGCTGGCTGCCGGCCGTCGGCACAGCGTGCTGCCGCTGTCTGGCGTGACGCACATGTCCGGCACGCGGGAGGACGTGGCGGAGAACCTGCTGCGCCTGCAGGTGGACTTCCTGCGCACCGCGCTGGGTATCACGCCGCCATGACGAGGCTTCTGATCGGCGGCTACTCGGGAGACAAGGGCGCCGGACGCGGTATCACCGTCCTCGAAGACGACCACGTCGTGGCCACCATCCCGGCTGACTCGCCGTCCTGGCTTGCCCGGCACCCCTCGCTGGCCGTGCTCTATGCGGTCGCCGAGACCGACGAGGGGCAGGTGCGGGCCTGGCGCCTCGAGGACGGCAGGCCCGCGCAGCCGCTCGGCAGTGGCGAGACCGGCGGCGCCGAACCCGCCCACCTAACGGTCGATCCATCCGGCCGATTCCTCATCACCGCCAATTACAGCGGCGGGAGCATCAGCGTGCACCGGCTGAGCACCGACGGCAGCATCGGCTCGCGCACCGATCTGGTCCGGCACGAAGCGCACGGCGAGCACCCGCGTCAGGACGCCGCTCACCCGCACATGGTGCGCGCGACACCGGACGAGCTCCTCGTGACTGACCTCGGTGGCGATGCCATCTACCGCTACCGGCTCAGCACTGACGGCAAGCTCACCCTCAGCGGGGTAATGGTCGCGCCGCCCGGCTCTGGACCGCGGCACGTGCTCCCGGTGGGCGACAGGTACTACGTCACGGCCGAGCTGAGCGCGCAGGTACTTGTCTTCGACGCGGGGCAGCAGCTCGCGGCCGCAGTACCGGCCAGCACGAGCGCAGGACCGAATCAGCCATCCGAGCTGGTCACCGACGGCCGCTACCTCTACGTCGCCAATCGCGGACCCAACACAGTGGCCGTCTTCGACATCAGCTCCGGGCCACCCCGTTACGTCACCGAAGTGCCCACCGGTGACTGGCCGCGCCACATCGCGCTGGACGGCGAGACGCTCTACGTAGCGAACGAGCGCTCGCACGAGGTGACCCGGATGCGGATCGACCCCGCCACCGGCATCCCGGCCCACCGCCGCACGATCGCGGTGCCCAGCCCGACGCTCGTCCTTCCCTGACATTCGTGTAGCCAGTCTCACACGCCCGAAGGCCCCTGCCGGGGGTCTCCGAGTGGTATCTGTGGACTAGGGTTTCCACGCGACGCGAGCCCGACGCGAGCCGGCAGTGCGCCCGGGCCCCGGCCGATCCCAGAGACACTCCAGGGCGGAGACGTCGACGAATGACGCAAGTAACCGACGCGCCAGCTAAGACAAGGGCGCAGATCAGCCAGAAGACCCTGCGCACCGACCCGTGGTGGCGGTCTCCGACGGTCACCGCGGTGCTGCTGACCATCTGGGTCACCTACGCCACCGTGCACGTGTTCATTGGCAGGTACTACTTTGTGCCGCGGTACCACTACCTGACGCCGTTCTACTCCCCGTGTGTGAGTGGCGAGTGCACGCCAGGGTCGGCCAGCCTCGGCACCTGGATCGGCAGCCTGCCGCCGATCATCCCCTATGCGTTCGTCTCGCTACCTTTCGTGCTCGGGTTCCGGCTCAGCTGCTACTACTACCGGCGGGCTTACTACCGCGCGTTCTGGCGGGCGCCGGCTGCCTGTGGGGTGCGGGAGCCGCACGCGAAGTACACGGGCGAGACGCGCTTCCCGCTCCTCGGGCAGAACCTGCACCGCTATTTCTGGGCCGTGGTGGTCCTCGTCTCCGTGCTCAACACCTATGACGTGGCCCAGGCCTTCCGCGGACCCGACGGTAATTTCGGGCTCGGTCTCGGCACCTTGATCATGCTGGCCAACGTGATCCTGCTGTGGGGATACACGCTGGGTTGCCATTCCTGCCGGCACATCACCGCGGGACGGCTCAAGAACTTCTCTTCCCATCCGGTCCGATACTGGATCTGGACGAAGGTCTCGTGGCTGAACACAAGGCATATGCAGCTGGCCTGGACGACGCTCGGCACGCTGATGCTGACCGACCTGTACATCTGGCTGCTGGCGGCCGGCGTGTTCAACGACCCGCGGATCTTCAACTGAACCAGTAAGGCAGGCGAAGCGGACATGACTGACATCTTGCACAGCGACGTGCAGCGCCTTCCCTACGACGTCGTGGTCATCGGCGCGGGCGGCTCGGGACTGCGGGCCGCCATCGAGGCCCGGCTTGCCGGCCACCGGACCGCGATCATCTCCAAGTCACTGTTCGGCAAGGCCCACACGGTCATGGCCGAGGGCGGTTGCGCCGCGGCCATGGGGAACGTCAACCCGAACGACAACTGGATGGTGCACTTCCGCGACACCATGCGGGGCGGAAAGTTCCTGAACAATCCCCGGATGGCCGAGCTGCACGCCAAGGAGGCCCCGGACCGGGTCTATGAGCTGGAGGCCTGGGGTGCGCTGTTCGACCGCACCAAGGACGGCAAGATCAGCCAGCGCAACTTCGGCGGGCACGAGTACCCCCGGCTGGCTCATGTCGGCGACCGGACCGGCCTGGAGATGATCCGTACCCTGCAGCAGAAGGTCGTCGCGCTGCAGCAGGAAGACGCCGTTGCCCTGGGCGACCCCGAGGCCATGATCAAGGTCTACGCCGAGACCACGATCACGAGGCTGATCAAGGACGGAGAGGGCCGGATCGCGGGCGCGTTCGGCTACATCAGGGAGACCGGCCAGTTCGTGCTTTTCCAGGCCCCAGCCGTGATCCTCGCCACCGGCGGCATCGGCAAGACCTTCAAGGTCACCTCCAACTCCTGGGAGTACACAGGGGACGGCCACGCGCTCGCGCTGCTGGCTGGCGCCAAGCTGATCAACATGGAGTTCGTCCAGTTCCACCCGACACACATGGTGTGGCCGATATCCGTGCGGGGCCTGCTGGTCACCGAGTCGGTCCGCGGCGACGGGGGCGTGCTGCGCAACTCCGAGGGCCGCCGCTACATGTTCGACTACGTGCCGGACGTGTTCCGGGCCCAGTACGCGGAGACTGAGGAAGAAGCCGATCGGTGGTATTCCGACCCCGACCACAACCGGCGGCCGCCCGAACTGCTGCCGCGTGACGAGGTCGCCAGGGCCAACAACGCCGAGGTCAAGGCCGGCCGCGGCTCCCCGCACGGCGGCGTGTTCCTCGACATCGCGTCCCGGCTGCCCGCCGAGGAGATCCTCCGCCGGCTGCCGTCGATGCACCACCAGTTCAAGGAGCTGGCCGACGTCGACATCACCAAGGAGCCGATGGAGGTCGGACCGGCTCAGCACTACGTGATGGGCGGCGTCGAGGTCGACCCGGACAGCGGCGAGTCCTCCGTGCCCGGCCTGTTCGCGGCAGGTGAGGTGTCCGGTGGCATGCACGGGTCGAACCGGCTCGGCGGCAACTCGCTGTCCGACCTGCTGGTATTCGGCCGCCGGGCCGGGCTCGGCGCCGCGGAGTACATCGGGCGCCTGGGGCCCAAGATGCCGGTGCCGGACGAGGGCGAGGTCGAGGCCGCTCAGGCAGAGGCGCTCGCGCCGCTGCAGCGCTCCGGCGGCGAGAACCCGTACACCGTGCACTCCGAGGTCCAGGACACGATGAGCAGTCTGGTCGGCATCATCCGCACCGAGGCCGAGATCAGGGAGGCCATGGCCGAGCTGGACAAGCTCGGCGATCGGGCTGCTGCGGTGTCCGCGGCCGGGGGCAGCGCCTACAACCCTGGCTGGCACATGGCTCTGGACATGCGCAACATCATGCTGATGGCGCGCTGTGTCGCGCTCGCGGCGCTGGAGCGGCAGGAAAGCCGCGGCGGTCACACGAGGGATGACTACCCGGGCATGCGGCCGGAGTGGCGCAAGATCATCCTGGCTTGTGCGCTCGAGGGTGGCAAGATCACCATCGCCCGGCAGCCGACTCCGCGGATGCGCGACGACCTGCTCGCCCTATTCGAGGTCAGCGAGCTCAAGAAGTACCTGAGTGAGGACGAGCTGGCGGACATCCCGGCGCCAGCTCCCGCCACAACCACCGGGGCATCCCCCGCCGCGGCGATCGAGGAGACGCACTGATGGCATACCAGGCAGCGCTGCGCGTCTGGCGCGGTGACCACGGCCAGGGCGACCTCACGCCCTACACCGTCGAGGTGAATGAGGGCGAGGTCGTGCTGGACGTGCTGCACCGGCTACAGGCGAGCCAGGCGAACGACCTGGCCATCCGGTGGAACTGCAAGGCAGGCAAGTGCGGATCCTGCTCCATGGAGATCAACGGGCGGCCGCGCCTGGCCTGCATGACCCGAATGTCGACATTCGCCGAGGACGAGGTGCTCACGATCACGCCGCTGCGCACATTCCCGGTGATCAGGGACCTGGTCACGGACGTCTCCTTCAACTACGCCAAGGCGCGCGAGATCCCGTCGTTCACACCGGACCCGTCGGTGGGGCTGGGCGAATTCCGGATGCAGCAGGTCGACGTGCAGCGGTCGCAGGAGTTCCGCAAGTGCATCGAGTGCTACCTGTGCCAGAACGTCTGTCACGTGATCAGGGACCACCCAGAGAACGAGCGGCCGTTTGCTGGTCCCCGGTTCCTCATGCGCATCACGGAACTGGAGATGCACCCGGCCGACACGGCTGACCGGCGCGAGATCGCCCAGGACGACTTCGGTCTCGGCTACTGCAACATCACCAAGTGCTGCACGGACGTCTGCCCCGAGCACATCAAGATCACCGACAACGCGCTCATCCCGATGAAGGAGCGCGTGGCCGGGCGGAAGTACGACCCGCTGGTGTGGCTGGGCAGCAAGATCTCCCGGCGGCCGCAGTCAGCCGACACCCCCGCGGTACCCGGCACGAGCGCCTGACGGCGCCGACCCGGCCCCCGGCCGGAGCGCAACCGCGGGCGGCTAGTCTGGCGGGGCTACATCCAGACCCACCACCGATCGCGGCGCCCGCGACGAGAGGCTGCCAATGTCGCATATGACCTACCTCGAAGCAATCGTGGTGGGGCTCGTTCAAGGCGTCACCGAGCTTTTCCCGGTTTCAAGCCTCGGCCACAACGTGCTCATCCCCGCGCTGGTCGGGGGGAGCTGGGCCGCCGATCTGAACGTCGCCGCGGCCACGTCGCCCTACCTGGCATTCATCGTCGGCCTGCACGTCGCCACCGCCATCGGCCTGCTCTGCTACTTCTGGCGCGACTGGCTGCGGATCATCGCTGGCTTCTTGACCTCGATCAGGGACCGGGACGTCAAGACCGCCGACCAGAAGCTGGCCTGGATGCTCATCCTCGCGACCATTCCGGTCGGTCTCACTGGCGTGCTGCTCGAGCACGAGTTCCGCGTCTTCTTCGGCAAGCCGATCCGGGCGGCAATCTTCTTGGTTATCAACGGCCTGATCCTGTATGCGGGCGAGCGGTTCCGGACTCAGCGATCCCGGCAGGCCGACGCCGAGATCGCGCAGCAGCGTGCGGCCGCGGCGCGCCCGGCCGATGCCTTGGCCGAACGCGAGCGCGTGGGCAGTGCCGCGTCCGGAGGTACGGCACCGGTCACTGCCGAGGCCTCTCCCCCGGCGGGCTCCGGCGCCAAGCACGCCGCACCCCGATCAGGTGCCGCCGCAGCCCGACAGGACGAGGTCCAGCTCGGCATCGAAGCCGACCATCGGCTCACCCAGCGCAGCTTCCTCGACGCTCTCCTGATCGGCTGCGCCCAGATCCTCGCGCTGCTGGCGGGCATCAGCCGGGACGGCGTGGCGATGGTCGCCGGCATGTTCGGCGGCCTGTCCCGCGAGGACGCGGCCCGGTTCGCATTCCTGCTGGCGACGCCGGTCATCTTCGCCGCGGGCGTCCTCAAGGCCCCGGACCTGCTCACCTACGGCAAGGGTGACTACGGGCCAATCGTGGCGGGCAGCATCCTGTCCGGCATCGGCGCCTACCTGTCTGTGCGATTCCTGATGAAGTACTTCAGGACCCGGACACTGACTCCGTTCGCGATCTACTGCTTCGTGGTGGGCCTCGGCAGCATCCTGTATCTGCAGCTTCGATAGCAGCGCCCGAGGGGCAGCAAAGGTAACTTCACGGCCCATCTATGGGCAGCATTGGCCCCATCACGCCCATTTTGGACTGCTCCACCGCGGTCGGTATTGTGGAGGTATGTCCGCTCCAGAGCTTCCTGTCCCGTTGTCGGCCGTCGCTCTCCGGCTGACGGACGAGGTGGGGCAGGCAGTCCTGGACCGCATCACGGCCGGTGACCTGGCCGGCGCGGCCGAGCTCGACCAGCACGTCGCGGTCGTGTGCGCCGAACTGGCCCCCGGCGCGTCCGACGAACCACCAGCGGCCCGCATCGTGGGTCAGCGGTCTGCCCTGGCCGGCTGGCCGCAGCGACCTCGGCCGCACCACGCGCGCCGGATCCCGCCCGCCGTGAGCACCAGCGCCGCCGCGCCTGGCCGCGCCAGCGCCGCCGTGGCCGCCTGCCCGGACGTCCCGTTCGCCGACAATCCGTGGCAGCCCGACGCCCGGCCGGCAGTCCGGCTGCTGCTGCACTACGCCTGCGGCTTCGTCGAGGCTGCGATCCGGGCCGACTGGTGGCCAGCCAACCCGGCCGTGGGCAACGAGATCGAGTGGCAGGCCTTGCGGCTGGCCGCGGTCTGCCGGCTGATCCGGCGCGCCGAGGCGACCGCTGTGCTGCCCCCCGACCTGCGCTAGGCCCCGAGCGGCCGCCAGGCGTTACCGGCGCCGCGCCCGCTGCCGAGCCCGTTCCTTCCCATCGAGCGTGGCCTTGCGCATCCGCACCGCCGTCGGCGTGAGTTCCACGCACTCATCGTCCGCGCAGAACTCCAGCGCCTGCTCCAGGCTGAGCAGCCGGGGCGGGATCAGCCGCTCTAGTTCTTCAGCCGTGGACTGCCGTACGTTGGTGAGCTTGCGTTCCTTGGTGATGTTGACGTCCATGTCGTCGGAGCGCGAGTTCTCGCCGACGATCATGCCCTCGTAGACCTCGGTGCCCGGCTCGATGAACAGGCTGCCGCGCTCCTGCAGCGAGAACATGGCGTAGGCGGTAGCCGAGCCGGTTCTATCGGCCACCAGCGACCCAGTGGGCCGGGCCCGCATCTCGCCCGACCACGGCTCGAAGCCCTCGAACACGTGGTGCGCGATCCCCGTGCCACGGGTCTCCGTGAGGAACTGGGTCCTGAACCCGATCAGCGCGCGAGACGGCACTGTGAAGTCGAGCCGTACCCAGCCGGTGCCGTGGTTCGACATATTGTCCATCCGGCCCTTGCGCACGGCCAGCAGCGACGTCACGGTGCCCAGGTACTCCTCCGGGCAGTCCACCGTGAGCCGCTCGAACGGCTCGTACAGCTTCCCGTCCACCTCGCGGGTCACCACCGTCGGCCGTCCGACGGTCAGCTCGTAACCCTCGCGGCGCATGGTCTCGACGAGCACCGCCAGCGCCAGCTCGCCGCGGCCCTGCACCTCCCACGTGTCAGGCCGCTCGGTCGGCTGCACGGTGAGGGAGACATTGCCGACCAGCTCGCGGTCGAGCCGGTCCTTGACCATCCGGGCGGTGACCTTCGAGCCCTTGACCTGGCCGACAAGAGGTGAGGTGTTGACGCCGATCGTCATCGAGATAGCCGGCTCGTCCACGGTAATGAGCGGAAGCGGACGCGGGTCGTCGGGGTCGGCCAGCGTCTCGCCGATCATGATGTCGCTGATTCCGGCCACCGCGATGATGTCGCCAGGCCCGGCGGACTGGGCTGGCACCCGGTCAAGCGCCTCGGTCCGGAACAGCTCGGTGATCTTCACCCGCTCCACCGACCCGTCCCGTCGGCACCACGCGACCTGCTGGCCCTTGGCGATCTCGCCGCTGAACACACGGCACAGCGCGATGCGGCCCAGATAGGAGGAGGCGTCGAGGTTGGTCACCCACGCGCGCAGCGGCGCCGCAGGATCGTAGGTCGGGGCGGGCACGGACTCCCGCAGCACGCTGAAGAGCGGCTCCAGGTCCGGCGAATCTGGCAGCGAGCCGTCCTCCGGCCGGTTGAGCGACGCCCGGCCGACCCGCGCCGATGCGTACACGATCGGGAACTCGATCTGCTCCTCGGTCGCGTCGAGGTCCAGGAACAGTTCGTAACACGCGTCGATGACCTCGCCGATCCGGGCATCAGGCCGGTCCACCTTGTTGATCACGAGGATGACCGGCAGGCCGGCGGCCAGCGTCTTGCGCAGCACGAACCGTGTCTGCGGCAGCGGGCCCTCGCTGGCATCCACCAACAGCAGCACCCCGTCCACCATGGACAGGCCGCGCTCCACCTCACCGCCAAAGTCGGCGTGCCCCGGCGTGTCGATGATGTTGATCGTCAGGCCGCCGTGCTGCACGGCTGTGTTCTTGGCCAGGATCGTGATGCCCTTCTCGCGCTCCAGGTCACCGGAGTCCATGACCCGCTCGGCCACGTGCGCACCGGCGCGGAAAGCGCCGGACTGCCAGAGCATGGCGTCGACCAGCGTCGTCTTCCCGTGGTCGACGTGCGCAACGATCGCCACGTTGCGCAGGTCATCGCGGGTGGCAAGGCTGGTTGCAGGCATGGTGGAGAAGCTCCGGATTTCTGGGAACGCGGGACGTCCGGCCCGGTCACGATTGTAGTCGGGCGGCCGTGTAGCCACCGCAGGCCCGTCTGCTAGAAAATCTGTTCGAACGTCGCCTATCCTGGCCTGGTGGCAGCAGATCAGGCTCCGCCGGGCTGGCCGGACGGTGTGCACCCGCCCGGCTCCCCCGGTTTCGAGCGGACGGCAGTGCGCTGGCTGCTCGATGTCGTCCCGCCTGACTATCGGCAGCACGACGTCCTGCTGCGGCACCCGATTGCACTCGCGGCGCTCGCCCGGCACCACCTAGCCGCGTGCGTCGAGGGCGCCCGTGCCGCCTATCGGAGCGCGCGGCACGAGCTGGGCAGGGACCTGCCCCCTGATGGCCTGGCCGCGGTGCTGGCTGCCTACCAGGCCGAGGGGCGTCGGCTGGTCACCACGGCGGGCGCGGTCGAGCTGGTAGCCAGGGCGCTGCGCGGCGAGACCTTTGTGCCGCAGCTGGCCGGCGCCAGGCCGTCCGGCCAGCGTCCCCGCTAGCTGGCGCTCGCCGGGATCAGCACAACCGGGCACGCAGCCCGGTGCAGCACCTTGTTACCGACCGAGCGCTGAGGGCCTTATCCGTGAGCTCGGTGGCCGCGGCCTTCGCGGCGGCCAGCCGGCCTTCGTCGGCCGACAGTACGACGCCTGGCTGACCCCCGACGGGCGCGAGGGTGCATCGGCGGTTCGGAACCCCCGTGCGGGCCATTGGTCCTGATCGAGCGGCACCGCTATCCCGCACGCAGCCGCTCGATGACTGGCGCGAAGGTCCGCATATACGGCTCGTGCACCGTGATGTAGGAGTGGCCCCAGCGTTCCCGGCCCTTGCGCAGCTGGCCGGCGATTTCGTCCGGGGTGCCGATCAGCAGGAACGGGGTCTCCAGCGCCGCGTCGACGGTGAGCATCGTGCTCTCCTCGGCGACGCCCAGCCTCTCGAAGTGGCTGCGGAACTCGGCGACGAGGCCCTCGGCGGCGCTGCGCCTGTCGTCGGTGACGATGACCGCCTGCACCAGCACCTGCCACTCGATGTCGTCGGCCCGCTCCCCGGCACAGCTCCTCGCGAACGCCGACCGCTCGTCCGCCTCGGCCGCGGTGCCGATCCGGAACGTGCCGGGCGGCTGGCCCTTGACCTGGTAGGCGCCTGCCAGGCCAACGATCTGCGCGTGCCGCGCAGCAATCCGCAGCACGCTGTCCCCGGTGCCGCCGACCAGCAGCGGCGGCCCGTGACCGCCGAACCCAACGCGCTGGACCGGCTGCGGCGCTGACCGGCGGGACCGCGGGCTCGGCAGCTCGGTGCTGAAATACCGCTCTAGCTCGCCGATCATCCGCTCGAGCGCCGCGGCCCTGGCGGTCGGTCCCTGCCAGCCGATCCCCGCCTCGTCAAACTCCCACTTCATGTGACCGGAGCCCAGGCCGAGCTCAAGCCGCCCGTCGGTCAGGATGTCGGCGGTGGCGACCTCCCTGGCCAGCAGGGCCGCGTTCCAGAACCCGGCATTGAGCACCAGGGTGCCGACCCGCAGCCGCCGCGTCGCCTCGGCGGCCGCGACCAGCAGCGGGAATGGTGCGGGGATACCGAGGTGGTCGGCCGCGAACAGGGTGTCGTAGCCGTACTCCTCTGCCTCGCGGCACTTGGCGACGAAAGCCTCACGGCTCGTGATACCGAAGATGTTGAACGAGAAGCGGAAATCGCGCATGATTCACCCTCTCCCCTGCCGGGGGATATCAGCCAGCGCGTCTGCTCAGAGCAGACCCTCTCGGGCGCGCGCTCGCGCGTCCTGCCCGGCTGCCTGCACGAGCAGACACACGCCAACGGCGGTCAGGCCGACGAGGCAGACGAGCACGTAGAGGTTTGCTATTAGCTCCTGATAGCCGGTCAGTCGCAGGCCTTGCAGAGCCCGCGGGGGTACCGTCCAGATCAGTCCGGCGGGCAGCCGGGGCGCACCGGGAGCCGCGTGGAACGGGTAGGCGATGGTCAGCGCCAGGACCGCCACAACAGCCAGCCCGGCTGCCGTGAACGCGAGCCGGTCAGCCACGCGCCGTGGCGCCCGCAAGGCTGCCTTGCCCGTGCGGACGGCGAGGTCCGTCAGCACCACCAGGGTCGGCACTATCCAGACCCAGTGGTGTGACCAGGAGACTGGCGAGACAAGCAGCCCGGTGAGGGCGCACGTCACGACGCCGGCTAGCTCGTGGCCGCGCCACGACAGGCCAGCCGCCAGGAGCAGCCCGGCCAGTCCGATCACGGTGGCAGCACCGAGATAGTACGGGTGTGCGGCTCTGGTGCTACCGAGAAGCCGGATGAGGGCACCGTACAGGGATTGGTTTCCGATGTAAGCGACGTTGCCAACCCGGCTGAGCTTCAGGAACGTCCATCGTGCCCAGAACTGATGCGCCGCCTTCGGAAGCAGCACGTCGGAAGCCGCGATCGTGAAGCCGAACGTGCCGAGCGCGACGACGGCGGCCCGGTAGCGCCGGGTAAGCAGCAGGTAGGGGACGAAGATCAGCGGCGTCAGTTTGAAGCCGGCCGCCAGGCCAACGCCGACGCCCTTGAGCAAGCTGCCATCCGGCAGGCACAGGTCAGCCACGACCACCAGCATCAGCACCGCGTTGACCTGGCCAAACGCCAGCGTCTGCTGGACTGGCTCAAGCCACAGCGCGATCGCCGTCACCAGCAGCGTCGCGCTCAGGCGGCCCCGCGTGCGACGGTAACCGAGCTTGCCCCAGCTCAGCCACGTCACTCCGGCAAGGGACGCGACGCTCGCGCTGGTGATAAGCCACTTCACGACGGCTAGCGGAAGGTCAGAGACCACCCAGAACACAGCCGCTGCCATCGGCGGATAGGTGAAGTAGAGGTGGAGGTTGTAGATCTGGAAGGCGCCCTGGTAGGGCGTGCCTTGCAGCCTGGCCATGTGGCCACCCCACACGTACACCTGCACGTCAACCATGGTCCACAGCTCCGCCGGCCAGGCGACGAACAGCGTAATCAGGCCCGCGATCGAGACAGCGAACGCGACCACCCCAGCGGCCAGGAGCCAGATCGTCATCTTTCTGTTGGTGGCGCCAGCCCGGCCGCGTCGCCGGAACGGCCCGCCGTAGCCGGGGCGCATGACAGAGCCGACGGGGCCCTCAGGCGCCGTCACGAAACTCCCCCGATACCACGGCGCCCCCGCACGCCAGATGTCGAAGCAGTCAGTGTAGGGATCGCGTTGATGGGCCGTCGCGGGAGCACCAGCGGGCCGACGGTCGCTTGACTCGGATCATTCCGTCACTTTGCAAGTCTCGCGAAGCTCCAGGCGCCGAACCGCCCCTGATGGCCCCGTACCCGTGCTCGTCAGCCCGTTGGGTAAGCGCTGATATGGATCAAGCTGCCCGATCCGGACGGCGCAACGGAGATGGTCGCGCCCTGGCCGGACTTCTTGATGGTCATGCCAAGAAAAGCTGCCAGCGCGGCGGCGGGGAATACGCTTCGTTTCATAGCTTTGACCCCCGTTGCGACAACTCCGCTCGCACCAGGTCCGTAATTCCCTCAGCTATCTAGTCGAACACCCCCGGAGCAGGCCATGACCGATCAGCAGACGATCTTCATCACGGGCGCCACCGACGGTCTCGGGCGCGCGCTGGCCCACCGGCTGGCGGCGGCTGGTCATGTCGTGCTGCTGCACGGCCGCGACCAGGAGAAGCTGGACAGCACCGCTACCGAGATCGCCGACCAGCACAGCATCAGCAAGCCGCGCACGTTCCGTGCCGACCTCGCCAGCTTGGCTGAGGTACGCCGGCTCGCGGACGAGGTCCTGGCGGCCGCCACCAGGCTCGATGTGTTCGTCAGTAACGCGGGCATCGGTTTCGGGGAGCCGGACGGACGCGACCGGCGAACCAGCGCAGACGGCTACGAGCTGCGATTCGCGGTGAACTACCTCGCGGGCTTCCTGCTGACCGAACGGCTGCTGCCGCTGCTGCGGCAGTCGGCTCCGGCCCGCATCGTGAACATCGCCTCGCTCGGCCAGGAACCGCTCGACTTCGACGACCTCATGCTCGAACGCGATTACTCGGGTATCCGTGCCTACTGCCAGAGCAAGCTCGCCCAGATCATGTCCGGGTTCGAGCTCGCCGACCGCATGCCGGATGGCCAGGTCACCGTGAACAGCCTGCATCCCGCCACGTTCATGCCCACGAAGATGGTGCTGGCCGAGCGCTCCAGCGTGGACACGCTCGAGGAGGGGGTCCACTCCACAGAGCGCCTGGCCATCGACCCGGCGCTCGCTGGCGTGACCGGCCGGTTCTTCGACCACACCAGTGAGGTAACGGCGAACGCGCAGGCCTACGACGCCGCGGCCAGGGCGCAGCTGTGGACGGTCAGCGAGCAGCTCACCGGAGTGGCTCGCTAGCGGGCAGGCCGTCGGTCGGCAGCGCCGACGCAGGGGCCGGCGCCGGGGCTAGCCAGCCGACGCCGGGCACGTACTCCCTGATCACTTTCGCAGGCACGCCGCCGACCACCGCGTAGTCGGGCACCGCGCCGCGAACGACGGCACCGGCCGCTACGACCACGTTCCGTCCGATCTTGGCGCCGGGCAGGATCACGGCTCCGGTACCGAGCCAGGTGCCAGCCCCGATGCTGACGCTGCCATTGACGGGCCATTGACGGCCGACGGGCACGTCGATGTCGGCGTAGCTGTGGTTCTGGTCGGTGATGTAGACGTACGGCCCGGTGAAGACGTCATCGCCGATATCGATCGAGTGGTGGGCAACGATGTGGCTGCCCCGGCCGATCACGCACCGGTCCCCGAGCCGGAGCACTGGCTCCGGACCGAGGTCAAGACCGGGCGCCATGCCCGCGCAGAGGGTGACCAGCTCAGCGATCATGCACTGGTCGCCAACCTCGATCCACCGCTCCCCGTACACGGCTCCGGTCGGGAACGCCATCAGAGAGTGCGCGCCGAACGCCGCGAACCTGCGGCCGGCTGGCGACTCTGCGGTGACGGTGCCGGCCTGCCGCACGCGCCGCCAGGCATCCTGCACGATGCCCGCGATGAGTGCGCGCCGGCGGCGGCTGAGCGATTGCTTCCAGGCCATGGCCGGTAACGGTATCCCAGCTCGGGCTTCAGCGCGCGGGGGCGGACGCCGCCAGCTGGCCGCACGCCCCGTCGATCTCGCGGCCCCTGGTGTCACGGACGGACACGGGCACGCCCCTGGCCGCCAGCCGGTGCCGGAACTCGTCCGCCACCTCCGGGTCGGATGCCGTCCACTTCGAGCCCGGCGTCGGGTTGAGCGGGATCAGGTTCACGTGCGCGAGGTGTCCAGCGAGGAGGTCCGCGAGCAGCTCGGCTCGCCAGGCGTGGTCGTTGATGTCCCGGATCATCGCGTACTCGATGGACACCCGCCGGCCGGTCGCGGCCGCGTACCCCCACGCGGCGTCCAGGACCTCTCCGACCTGCCATCGGCGGTTGACCGGGACCAGCTCATCCCGGAGCTCATCGTCCGGCGCGTGCAGCGAGACTGCCAGGCGTGCCGACAGTCCCTCGGCCGCCAGTTTCTCGATCGCGGGAACGAGCCCGACGGTAGACACGGTCACCGATCGCTGAGATATGCCGAGCCCAGCGGGGTGCGGGTCGGTGATACGCCGGAGGGCAGCCAGCACGCTGCCGTAGTTGGCCAGGGGCTCCCCCATGCCCATGAACACGACGTTCGACACGCGGCCCGGTCCGCCTGGCACGGCACCGGACGCCATCGCCCGTGCCCCCGCGACGACCTGGGCGACGATCTCGGCAGCCGACAGGTTCCTGGTCAGCCCCGCCTGGCCGGTCGCGCAGAACGGGCACGCCATGCCGCACCCGGCCTGTGAGGAAACGCACATCGTGACCCGATCGGGGTAGCGCATCAGCACCGACTCGACCAGCGCGCCGTCGAGCGCCCGCCACAGCGTCTTGCGCGTCCGGCCCCCGTCACAGTCGAGTTCCCGCTCTGCTGACAGCAGCGGCGGCAGCAACGCCCCGGCGAGCTGGTCCCTGGCCGGCGCGGGCAGGTCGGTCATCTCCGCCGGATCGTCGGTGAGCCGGGCGAAGTAGTGCCGCGACAGCTGGTCGGCGCGGTAGGCGGGCAATCCGAGCTCCGTTACGGCTGCCCGGCGGCCGGCCAGGTCGAGATCGGCCAGATGCCGCGGCGGCCGCTTCGGCCGGGAGCCCGGCTGCGCCAATGTCACCGCCATGGGGACTCCTCCGATCCTCGGCAGCCATCTACGGGGGTGATCTGGCAATGTCCACCCGGATCCCTAGCTACCTGCGGGAATTCGGTAGATTCTCGGTTTGTGCCGAGGTTTGGGAACCGACCCGATCAGGGATCAAGAATAGCCGCCTCGGTCGGCTCTTTCCGCTCCCGCAGCCGAGGCAGCGGCCACGGCCGGGCCGTACCGTCGCCCGTCGAGCCGGTGGTGCTCCTCGACGACGTCAGCCCCTACGGCAGCCGTCGCGTCGTTGTGGAATACGACGGCCGGACGACGTCCGCCTACCTGCACGACGGCGGCGGGCCGATCGCGGCCACGTGGATCGCTAACCACATGCGGGCCCCGGAAGCCGTGGACTCCGCCAAGCTTCGCACTGGCGCCGCGCCTGAGATGCCCGCCGCCCACACCAAGCACCCCGAAGGCAGGCCGCCGCTCGAGCCGGGCTCGCTGTCAGTCGTCTGGCTGGAGGAGGGCGATGGCGTGGCCATCGTCGAAAACGGTGAGCTGCTGGCGGTCATCCCTGGCTGGGCAGACCTCGCCCAGGGCATGCCCGGCTACAGCCGGGACGTCATCGGGCAGACGCCGTTCAGCTGGTCTCTGGACGACGCTCTGGACGGGCTGGATCTCCGGGTGAAACAGTCTGCCCAGTTCTGGCGCTGGCGGGCCAGTGCGGGCTCGTGGCACCTGTTCCAGGAAGCCCTGCTCGGCCACCTGCTCACCCGGCTCGGACCCGGCGGCGGCTACTGGGACGTCAGCGGCCGAAAGACACCCGCGGTCGGGGTGTCGGAACGGCCGCCCGTCACCGGGCGGCCGTACACGGTGCTGTCGACTGTCGGGATGAGCTGTCAGCGGATGCCGGTGGTCGAGCAGACCGGCGAGGGCGCGGCCGGCCGGGCCAGAATCGAGCTCGCGCTCGCCACCACGATCCCGAGCACCGAGGCAGCCCGCATCTTCCTGTGGCTGGCCCAGTTCCCCTGGCGCGAGGTGACCTGGCTCGGCTCGGGTCACAGCATCCCCTGGTACCACGAGCCGGCCACCTTCCCGCTGGGCGGCGGCAACGACAGCGTGCTATTGGTGGACGACCCGGGGCGGCTGCCCGGCCCTGAGCTACCGCGACTCGATGGCTTCCGGGCGAGCAACGAGCCGGTTCGCTGGCTATGGATCATCCCGATGAACGAGCGCGAGCGCAGGATCGCAGTCCAGCGAGGCTCGGCCAGCCTGCTCACCCAGCTCGCAACCCAGCGGCGGAGCTGGGTCTACAACCCGGCGTGACCGTTCGGCACGAAGACAGCGAGCAGCAGCCAGATCACCGGCGCCATGACGAGGAAGGAGTCAATCCGGTCCATGATGCCGCCGTGACCGGGCAGCAGGTGTCCCATGTCCTTCAGCTCAAGGTCGCGCTTGATCATTGACTCCGCGAGATCGCCGAGGGTAGCGGCTACCACCGCCGCCAGGCCGAGCACCAGGCCCTGCCAGAGCTGGCCATCCAGCACCTGAGGCACCAGGATGGCTCCGGCAGCCAGGCAGAAGACTAGCGAGCCGGTGACTCCCTCCCAGGTCTTCTTGGGGCTGATCCTCGGGGCCAGCGGGTGCTTGCCGAGCAGGATCCCGGCCGCGTAGCCGCCGGTGTCGCTGCACGCGGTAAGCACCGCGAAGACGAGTATCCGCCAGGCCCCGTCCGGCTGGCTGAGCATGAGGGCGACAAACGTCGCCATGAGCGGCAGGTACACAAGCGTGAACACGCCGGCGGTGACGTCCCTGACGTACCCGGCCGCACCACCGGGCAGCCGCCAGGCCATCACCCCGATCGCCGAGAGGGCGAGGGCTACGAGCGCCCAGTGGGTCTGCGTCCAGTAGGCGAGCGTGACCATTGCCACGCCACCGGCGACGATCGGCGCGAGCGGCAAGTTGATCTGGCGCGACCGCAGCGCCTGGCTGAACTCCCACATCGCGATGGTGACCATGATCCCCATGTAGAGCAGGAACGTGGCCTTCACCGTGAACAAGGTGAGCACGAGGATGCCGCCCAGCCCGACGCCAACGGCGATGGCGGCCGGCAGATTCCGGCCGGTCCTGATCTTCCTGCGGTCAGGAGCCGGCTCTGGGTGCTCGCCGTCCGGCCGCACGCCTACCTGCCCTGATCCGCCGGGCAGCCGCTCCGATTCTTCCGGGCCCACTAGACCTCGAGAAGCTCGGCTTCCTTGTGCTTCAGAAGCTCATCGACCTGGCCTGTGTAGGTATGGGTCAGCTCGTCAAGCTCCCGCTCGGCCCGGCGTCCGTCGTCCTCGCCCGCCTCGCCGTTCTTGACCAGCTTGTCGATCGAGTCCTTCGCGTGCCTGCGGATGTTGCGGATCGACACGCGGCCGTCCTCGGCCTTGTTCCGGGCGATCTTGATGTACTCCCGGCGGCGCTCCTCGGACAGCTCAGGAAAGACCACCCGGATGATCGTCCCGTCGTTGGACGGGTTGACGCCGAGATCGGAATTCCTGATTGCCTTCTCGATCGCGCTCATGGCGCCCTTGTCATAGGGCTGGATGATGCACATCCGCGGCTCTGGCATGTGGAACGACGCCAGCTGGTTGACCGGCGTCTGCGTGCCGTAATACTCAGCGATGATCTTGTTGAACATCGAGGGGTGAACCCGGCCGGTGCGGATACCAGTGAAGTCCTCCTTGGCTACCGCGACCGCCTTCTCCATCTTCTCCTCGGCCTCGAGGAGGCTGTCGTCAATCACTGTGGCTCCTAGATCCTCAGATGTCAGGATGCTGCCATGAGAAGCCGGCTGGGGCTAGCCATCAGCGCGAGACTCTGCTGACGAGGGTCCCGATCGGCTCGCCGCGGACGGCGTGGACCACGTTGCCCTCCCCCATGAGGTCGAACACGACGATCGGCAAATCATTGTCCATGCAGAGGCTAACGGCCGTCGCGTCCATCACCCGCAGCTCGCGGCTGAGCACCTCCGTGTAGTCCACCTGCCGGTACAGCACGGCATCGGCGTGCTGGCGTGGATCCGCGTCGTACACCCCGTCGACCTGCGTTCCCTTGAGCACGGCCTGGGCGCCGATCTCCAGCGCTCGCTGGGCGGCGCAGGTGTCAGTGGAGAAGAACGGCGCGCCGAGCCCGGCTCCGAAGATCACCACCCGGCCCTTCTCCAGGTGCCTTATGGCGCGCCGCGGTATGTACGGCTCCGCCACCTGACCCATGGTGATCGCAGTCTGCACCCTGGTCTCAACGCCGAGCTTCTCCAGCACATCCTGCAGGGCAAGGCAGTTGATGACGGTGCCGAGCATGCCCATGTAATCGGCCCGGGATCGGTCGATACCGCGTTCGGAGAGCACGGCGCCGCGGAACATATTGCCGCCGCCGACCACGACCGCGATCTCGTAGCCTTCCCTCGCGGCGGCGGTGATTTCCTTAGCGAGGTGAATAACGACGTCGGGGGCGATACCCAGCGGCTCACTGCCGGCGAAGGCCTCGCCGGACAGCTTGAGCACCACACGCCGCCATTGAGGCCGGGTATCAGCAGCCGAGGCGGCGGGCCTGGCGTGCGCCTCGCGCTCCTCGAGCGGGCTTGCTACCACTGCGGTACCGCCCTCCGCCAGCGTCAACCCGCCTGGCCGATCTGGAACCTCGCGAATCCCGTGACGGTCGCATCGCGCTCGGCGAGCAGCTGCTTCACTGACTTCTTCTGGTCCCGGACCGACGCCTGCTCGACCAGCACGATCTCCTTGAGGAAGGCACCCACGCGGCCTTCCACGATCTTGGGAATCGCCTGCTCTGGCTTGCCCTCTTCCCTGGTCAGTTGCTCGGCGATGCGGCGCTCGTTCGCCACCACATCCTCGGGCACATCGCCGGAGGTCACGTACTGCGGGCGCATGGCCGCGACCTGATGGGCGATGTCCTGGCCGATGTCCTCGCCACCGCTCGCGAGCTGGACCAGCACGCCGAGCGTCGGCGGCAGGTCCGGGTTCGACTTGTGCAGATAGCGGGTCACGTAACCGCCGTCGAAGCGAGCGTACCGGCCGAGCTCCAGCTTCTCCTTGAGTGACGAGCCGGCTTCCTCGATCAGCTCCTGCGCTGTCTGCCCGGGCCTGACCTCGAGCCCGAGCACCGCCAGCCGGTCGGCTGCGCCGGTCGGCCCGGCGGCCAGCGCCGCGTCCGCGATGTTGCCGGCGACCTGCTGGAAGAGGTCGGTCTTCGCCACGAAGTCGGTCTCGCAGTTCAGCTCCACGAGCACACCAGCGCTGGTCCCGTCGAGACGAGCGGTGACCAGGCCGTTGGCTGCTGTTCGCTGCGCGCGCTTACCCGCGTCCTTCACGCCCTTCAGGCGAAGCGCCTCGACTGCAGCGTCGAAATCGCCGTTGGCCTCGACGAGCGCGTTCTTGCAATCCATCATGCCTGCGCCGGTCTGCTCGCGCAGTCTCTTCACATCGGCGGCGGTGTAGTTCGCCATGTCCCCAGCTTTCGTTGTCGTGTCAGGCCGTTGGCTGCTCGGTATCCGCTGCCAGGTCTTCGTCGACAGGATCGGCCGCTGCTGCCCGGCGGGGTGACTCGCCCGAGTCTTCGCTCTCTTCGTTCTTGCCCTCGAGCAATTCGCGCTCCCACTCCGCCAGGGGCTCCGCAGCGCCGACAGCCTCGGCCCCCTCGGTGGCGGGCTTAGCGTCCGTCGTCGCGGCACCAGCCCGGGCAATCAGGCCATCGGCGACGGCGTCCGCGACGACCCTGGTCAGCAGGGCGACGCTGCGAATCGCGTCGTCGTTGCCAGGAATCGGGTACTGCACCTCGTCCGGATCGCAGTTGGTGTCCAGAATCGCGACAACCGGGATCCCGAGCTTGCGCGCCTCGCTGACCGCGATGTGCTCCTTCTTCGTATCCACGACCCAGACCGCGCTCGGCACCTTGGACATGTCCCGGATCCCGCCCAGGGAGCGCTCGAGCTTGTCCCGCTCACGGCGCAACTGCAGCAGCTCCTTCTTCGTGAGGTTGGAGCCGGCGACGTCGTCGAAGTCGATCTCCTCGAGTTCCTTGAGGCGCTGCAGCCGCTTGTAGACGGTGCCGAAGTTGGTGAGCATGCCGCCCAGCCACCGCTGGTTCACAAACGGCATGCCAACCCTGCGGGCCTGCTCGGCGATCGCCTCCTGGGCCTGCTTCTTGGTGCCGACATACAGCACCGAGCCGCCGTGGGCGACCGTCTCCCTGATGAAGTCGTAGGCGCGATCGATGAAGTCCAGCGACTGCTGGAGGTCGATGATGTAAATGCCGTTGCGCTCGGTGAAGATGAACCGCTTCATCTTGGGATTCCAGCGGCGCGTCTGGTGACCGAAATGAACGCCGCTTTCCAGCAGCTGACGCATGGTGACGACCGGAGCCATGCCGGTGTCCCCTTCCTGTTCAGGACGTCCTGCCAGCAGGCAGCACGCCACCCGGTTGAGTTCCTGGCGTCCGGACGCCCGTCGCCGCTAGCGCCATTGGCGCTGGCGGACCGGTGAAGGGCGCCCTACGGTCTTTGCCGTAGCAATGCGGACACGCGAATTTGGCCGCCTTAATGGCTCCGGCGCGAGGGCCGAACGCCATCAGCAGGCAGTCACACGCAAGTTTACATGTCCCGGCCAGGCCCGCATGTATCGGTCAGGCCCGCGGGTGCGCCTGGTGATAGGCCGATATGAGCCGATCAATGCTGACATGCGTGTAGAGCTGAGTGGTGGCCAGCGAGGCGTGGCCGAGCATCTCCTGAACGCTGCGCAGGTCGGCGCCGCCTTCCAGCAGGTGCGTGGCAGCCGTGTGGCGCAGCCCGTGGGGTCCGGTGTCGGGCACCGATCGGGCCGCGGCGATGCGAGTGTGCACCACCCTGCGGATAGTGCGCGGGTCGATCCGGCCGCCGCGGGCACCGAGGAACAAGGCGGCCCCCGACGCCGCGGCGGCGACCGCCGGCCGGCCCTGCCCTTGCCAGCTCAGGACCGCCCGGACCGCCGGGAGCCCGACCGGCACGACACGTTCCTTACTGCGCTTGCCAAGAACTCTGACGGTGCGCCGGCCAGTGTCGAGGTCGCCGACGTCCAGCCCGCACAGCTCGCTCACCCGGATTCCGGTCGCGTAGAGCAGTTCCATGATCGCCGTGTCGCGCAGCACGAGCGCCGCTGCGGCGACCTCTCCGCTCTGGGTGGGGCGGTCCAGGACGGCGAGCACCTCATCCTGCCCGAGCACCTGCGGCAGCTGCCGGGCGACCTTCGGCGAGGCGAGCTGGGCGCCAGGATCGACAGCGAGCCAGCCGCGTCCGTGCGCGAATGCCGTGAACGCCCGCGCCGCCGCGGCCCGCCGAGCGAGGGTGGTCCTGGCCTGGCCGGACCGGTGCTGGCTGCCGAGCCAGCCGCGGAGGACCGCGATGTCGATATCGGCGATCGCGGTGCACCCCTCCTGCTCAGCCGCGTGCCGGAGCAGCGCCGAGATGTCGCCGAGGTAGGCCCGGACGGTGTGCGGTGACAGACCGCGCTCAGCGGCCAGGTGCCGCCGGAACGCTGCCAGCGCCGCGGCCATAGGCTCCGGCACCGGCCCGGCGCTACCCCGTTCCGTCACCAGGCAAGTGTGCGCCGACGCGGGCGCCTTGCAGCCGCGCCATGCCGGCGCTACTCGACGGTGACGCTCTTCGCGAGGTTCCGCGGCCGGTCCACGTCGTTGCCCAGCGCGACGGCCGCGTGGTAGGCGAGCAGTTGCAGCGGCACGGACAGCAGGATCGGGTCGAGCTCCGGCTCGTTCCTCGGCAGGATCAGGACGTCGTCGGCGAGCTGGCTGGCCGCCGGCGCCGAGTGACCGACTAGCAGCACCCGGCCCTGCCGGGCCTTGATCTCCCCGAGGGTGGACAGGTTCTTCTCGACCAGCTCGTCATCGGGCACGATGGCGATCGTCGGCAGGCCGGGCCCGACGAGCGCCAGCGGCCCGTGCTTGAGCTCGCTCGCCGGATAAGCCTCGGCGTGCAGGTAGGAGACCTCCTTGAGCTTCTGCGCACCCTCCCTGGCTACCGGCCAGCCGCGGACCCGGCCGACGAAGAACATGCCCGGATACTCGGCGAAGTCCTTGGCGAGGCCGGCGATCTCCTCCTCCATCGCGAGGATGTCGGCGATCTGGCCGGGCAGCCGCCGCAGTCCGTTGGCGATCCGCCGGCCATTGGCCGGCGACAGGTCGTGGATCCGGCCGAGGTGCAGGGCCAGCAGGGCGAACACCGTCGCGGTCGCGGTGAAGGTCTTGGTGGAGGTGACGCTGACCTCGGGACCGGCGTGCAGGTAGACGCCGCCGTCGACCTCGCGAGCGATGGTGCTGCCGACGGTGTTGACAACGCCGAGGACCTGGCCGCCCTTCCGCTTGACCTCCTGAACGGCGGCGAGGGTGTCGTAGGTCTCGCCTGACTGGCTGACCCCGATATATAGGGTGCCTTCCTCGATCACCGGGCTGCGGTAACGGAACTCGGATGCGGGCTCGGCATCGGCGGGTATCCGGGCCAGCTCCTCGATGAGCTGGGCGCCGAGCACGCCGGAGTAATAAGCAGAACCGCAGCCGAGGATCTTGATCCGCCTGATGCCGCGGGCATCCCTCGGATCGAGGTTGAGCCCGCCCAGGTGAGCGGTGCTGAACCGGTCGTCGAGCCGGCCGCGCAGCACGCGCTCGATGACGCCGGGCTGCTCGTGGATCTCCTTGTGCATGAAGTGCGCGTGACCGTCAGCGTCGTAGCTGGTGGCGTCCGTGTCGACGACGGCGGGGTGCTTGGTGGTGCTGCGAGCGTCCAGGGTGGTCGTGCGGAACCCGTCGGCCCGCAGCGTCGCGATCTCCCCGTCGTCCAGGTGAACGACCTGCCGGGTGTAGCGGACCAGCGCGGCGACGTCGGAGGCCGCGAACATCTCCTTGTCGCCGATGCCGAGCAGCACCGGGCTGCCGTTGCGCGCTACCACGAACCGGTCCGGGCTGCGGGCGTCCACGACCGCCAGGCCGTAGGTGCCGACGACCACCTGCAGCGCGAGGCGGACGGCTTCTTCCAGGTCGCGCGGCTTGCCGCCGTCATCCGGCTGGGCAGACGCCTCGGCAATCAGGTGCGCGAAAATCTCGCTGTCGGTCTGCGAGGTGAACTCCGCGCCGCGCGCGACCAGGCCCAGGCGCAGCTCCTCGGCGTTCTCGATGATGCCGTTGTGCACGACAGCGATCGGCCCGCATACGTGCGGATGTGCGTTCTCGTCGCTCGGCTCGCCGTGGGTCGCCCACCGGGTGTGCCCGATCCCCGGGCTCCCCTTCAGCCGGGCGGGTACGTCGGCGGCGAGCTGGGCGACGCGTCCCTTGGCCTTGCGCACCCGCAGGTCCCCGCTTCGGCCCACCACTGCGAGGCCCGCCGAGTCGTAGCCCCGGTACTCAAGCCTTGCGAGGCCCTCGAGCAGGATCGGAACGCTGTCCCGGCCGCCGATATACGCCACAATTCCACACAAAGCCACTATCTCCAATCCAGTTGCCGGCCTGGGTCACCCGTACACGATCCGGCGCAGCTGCCGGAGTGAGAGCTCAGGTGGGGCGTACCGTCGGTGCGGGAGCTCCGCGGCGATCTGCCGGAATGCCTGGTCATTGGTGAGCCCGCCCGTCTTCAGCTCCCGGTGCCGGCGGCGGACGAACTCGTCCGGCGCCTCGCAGAAGTACCCGAGTACGTCAGCGACAACGCGCGCGGCCTCGGCGTGACTGAGCGGACCAGTGCCGCTGAGGTACTCCACAAGATCGCCATGATGCTGTCCCTCGGCGACCTCCACGACCTCATGATGCCGGTTCGGCACTGACTTTCGCAAGAATCCTGCCCGATATCGGGCAGGATCAGTGGCATAGCGTCACACGAATCCCCCAGTCCGGTAATCAGTCGGTCAAACATATCGGGTCTAATCGTCAAGTGGGGACGTAGTGGCCGGGTGCACTCCCAGGTCGTGCCAGGCTGACCCCATGACGCACGACCCTGCAGAAGCGGGTACTCCCGCCGCCAGCTCGGGCTCCCCCACGCGGCGGCGCTTCATCGGCCTGGCCGCCGCGGCCGCAGCGATCCCGATTGCCGGATGCACCACCGACGCGGCGAAGACACCGGCCAAGAAAGCATCCGCCAAGAGTTCCTCGCCGAAGCCGAAGGTCGCCGAGAACTCACTGCAGGGAGACCCGAACTGGGGGATCTCCAACGTCGGCGCGGCGAACGCGATGATGGGGTACGCGGGCCAGGCCAGCGTGCTGCCCGGCCAGCCCATCACGCTGTACGCCTCGACGACCGCACCGTCCTTCGTCGTCAGGGCCTTCCGGATTGGCTGGTACAACGGCGACAAGGCCCGGCTGCTCTATACCTCGCCCAGCACCCGTGGCCACCAGCAGCCGGCGCCCGCGGTGGTGGGCGGCACCAATACGGTCGAGTGCAACTGGGAGCCATCCCTGACAATCCCCACGGACAACTGGCCCGAGGGGTCCTACCTGCTGCGGATGGACGCTGAGACCGGGCAGCAGCGCTATGTGCCTATCACCGTCCGGTCGGCGACGACGGCAGGCAAGGTCGTCATCAAGAACAGCACAGAGACCTGGCAGGCGTACAACACCTGGGGCGGCTACGACCTCTACAACGGTCCGGGCGGCAGCTCCGATTACAGCAACCGGGCCCGTGCTGTCAGCCTCGACCGGCCATACGACCAGAGCGGGGCTTATTACTTCCTGTGGCACGAGCAGAAGCTCATCTCACTCGCCGAGCAACTCGGCTTGCCCGTGGCCTACACGACCAGCATGGACATCGCGAGCGAGCCGAATCTGCTGCACGGGGCGAGTGCGCTGGTCTGCCTCGGCCACGACGAGTACTGGACGCCAGAGGAGCGGGCCACCGTCACCGCTGCCCGCGACGCCGGCGTCAACATCGCGTTCCTGGGGGCGAACACGTGCTTCCGGCGGACCCGGCTGGCCAGTACGCAGCTTGGCGCGAACCGCCTCGTCGTCTGCTACAAGACCAGCTACACCGAGGACCCCGAGTACGGCAAGAACAACTCGCTCGTCACCAACGACTACCGGGAACCGCCCGGCCCGAACCCGGAGTCGTCGCTGACCGGGGTGCTGTACGAGTCGAACCCGGTGGACGCCCCCTACGTGGTCGCCTCGCCCGATTCCTGGGTCTACGCCGGGACCGGCGCGCAGAAGGGAACCAGCTTCACCGGGCTGGTCGGCATCGAGTACGACCGGGTGAACCCCGTCTACCCGGTGCCGCGGCCGATCGAGGTGCTATCGCACTCGCCCCTGACCTGCCGGGGTGTCAACAGCTACTCCGACTCGGCGTACTACACCACGAGCAGCGGCGCCGGGGTGTTCGCAACCGGGACCATGCGCTGGGTGCAGTCCCTGGGTCACACCTACATCTTCGGGCTGAACAGGCGGGCGTGGGCGTTCACTGAGAAGGTCACGTCCAACGTGCTGCACGCGTTCGCGGACGGCCCGGCCGCGGCGAAGTACCCGGCTCACGACAACCTGGATTCCATGCGTGAATGGCCGGGCGACCCGATCGCAGCCCATCACAGCCTCTGGCCGCCGACCGTCCTGTAAGCCAGGTCGAGCCACCCACCTGTCAGCCTGAAGGGCCGAGCTTCCTGGACCGCCAGCCGGTGTCGCATCGCTCCACGAAGCCGTCGGCAGCCAGCTCCCCGAGGCAGCGGAGCGCGGTATCGAGATCAACGCCCGCGCGCACGGCGATACTCGCCGGCCCGCGGCCGCCGCGGACCGGCACCTCCTCGAGGACGGCCACCGCGATCGGGTCGAGCCTGTCCCTGGCGGTGGCCGGTCCGTGCCTCGGCCCCCCATGCCCGTCCACGTCGCCGGCCAGGGCGACGTGCGTCAGCACGTCGGCCGCGCAGGTCACGAGCATCGCGCCGTAGTCCCTGATCAGCTCGTGGCAGCCCGCCGAATACTCCGACGTCACCGGCCCCGGCACGGCCATCACCGGCCGGCACAGCTCCCTGGCGTGCCGGGCCGAATTCAGCGCGCCGCTGCGCAGCGCGGCCTCGACTACCACGGTCCCCCGACTGAGCGCTGTGATGATCCGGTTCCTTACGAGGAATCCGGGCCGGGTTGGTGCGGCATCGGGCGGGCACTCGCTCAGCAGCACGCCCTGCCCTGCCACCGCCTCGAAGAGCCCTCGGTTGCCCTGCGGATACCCAAACGCGAGGCCCCCAGCCAGCACCGCCACAGTGTCCCCGCCCCCCGCCAGCGCGCCCCGGTGCGCGCTCGCGTCGATACCGTAGGCGCCGCCCGAGACGATGCCGACGCTCTTTTCTGCGAGCGCCGCGGCCAGCTCGATGGCGACGTGCTGTCCGTAGCCGGTGGCGGCGCGGGAGCCGACGATGGCAACCGAGTTGACACAGGTGAGTCTCAGATCCGCGGTGCCGCGCGCCCACAGCAGCAGGGGCCGCGCCTCGCCGAGGTCGTCCAGCTGGGTCGGCCACTCGGCATCGCCGGGCATGACCAGCCGCAGCCCGCAGTCCTGCCAGGCCGCCAGCCGGGCCATGCTCGGGATCTCGCCGAGCCGGTCCCGCCAGCGCTGTACAGCTCGGCAGAGCGCGCTGTCTGCTGCCTCTCCCGCCAGTAGCGCGTCGCCATCGGCGTCCGCGCCAGTGACCAGGGCCAGCAGTTCGCTCGCTGTCCGGGTTTGCAGCGCGGCGCCAAGAACGGGGTCGCCGGGTTTAGTCAGGAAGCTCAGCGCCACCCGTGCTCGCCGCTCGCCATCAGGAGCCATCGTGACCACCTCCGGCCACGACAATCCCTGAGGAATCTGGCCCCGGGCGTGAGGGCGGCGACTGCTGTGGACAACTACGGCCGCATCGGCCCGCGGAGTCCGCCTTTACATAACTGCAATCGTGCCGAGATCAGAACGTTTGGACATAGCGGCCGTCAGCGGATTGGCTTAGTTGTGGACTGATAACCATCAGAAGCTGTGCAGCGACGGCGATGCGAAGGGGGGTGTTGCTGGGGGTGCGCACCGATGACAGGACGACGTCACGACTGATCGCCACGAGGAATTCAGATATCGGGGTCCGACTGCTTGGGCCCGTCGAGGTGCGCGCGGTCAACGACTGGCTGACGGTACCCCCGCAGCAGCGCATCCTTCTCTCCCTTCTTGCCCTGCAGGCCGGCCAGATAATTCCGGTGGGAGAACTCATCGATGCCATCTGGCCGGAATCACCGCCGGCATCTGCACGCGCGAGCCTCCAGGTGATGATCACTCGTTTGCGGCACGTTCTGGCGGGACAGCCTGGCGGAGTAGTCGAGCGACGCGGAGACGGTTACAGGCTGGTCATCGCGCCGGGTTCGATAGATGTGCAGCGGTTCCGCCAGCTGGCGCGGGCCGCACGCGACACACCTAACGCCGAGGACGCCATCGCTGCGTTCGATGGTGCCCTGGCGCTCTGGCGCGGACCAGCATTAGTCGACGTGCCAGCAACTGGGAAGATTGACTCGATCCGGTTTGCGCTGGCCGAGGAGCGGCTCTCTGCGCTGCTCGATCGGATTACTGCGTTGCTCGACATCGGCCGATATCGTGAGGCGGCCGAGGAACTGACTGGCCTGATGGCCGTGCATCCGCTGGCCGAGCGCCTGGCCGGATTGCTGATGGTTGCGCTGTACCGTTGCGGCAGACAGGGCGACGCGCTGCAGGTGTTTCGAGACGTCCGCAAACGGCTCAGCGGCGAACTGGCCATAGAGCCCGGCCCGGAACTCCAGTCGTTGCACCAGCAGATACTGGCAGGCGATCTCGCTCTATCCGCCACCGCCAGTCGGCTGATCTCATCCGTGGCCCAGCAGGCACGTGGCCAGGATCTCGCAGTTGGCGGAGATGACTCGCCCGTGGTGCCGAGGCAGCTCCCAACAGGTGTGGCGCACTTCACCGGGCGAGTTCGCGACATGCGTGTGCTGGACCTCCTGAGGGAAACGGTGGGGTCAGTCGGGGGGGCCGTAGCGATTGCGGCGATCAGCGGAACGGCGGGAGTCGGCAAGACAACCCTGGCGTTGCACTGGGCCCACCAGAACGTGCACAGGTTCCCTGACGGCCAGTTGTACGTTGACTTGCGGGCGTTCGGCCCCTCTTCCTCGCCCATGAAGGCGGCAGAGGCGATTCGTGGCTTCCTCGACGCGTTGGGCGTCCGAAGGGACCGAAGGCGCAGGGGCATCGAGGTGCAGGCCGCTTTCTATCGGACCGTACTGGCCGACAAGCGAATACTGGTGGTGCTCGACAACGCCGCCGACGAGGACCAGGTGCGGCCACTGCTGCCCGGCGCGGAAGGGTGCCTCGTGCTCATCACGAGCCGAAGGCGGCTTGCCGGGCTGGCGACAGGCGAGGGTGCGACGTTGCTCACCCTGGACGTGATGTCCCAGCCGGAAGCGCTCGAACTGCTGGCCGGCCGGCTCGGCGATGCCCCCACGGCAGACATGGCCGAGGCAGCGAACCAGCTCGCCTCGTTGTGCGGGCGGCTGCCGCTGGCGCTCTCCATCGCGGCGGTCCGAGTTGCGGAGACACCCGACTCGGGCCTGGCCGCACTGTCAGCTCAGATGCACGACATAGGTAGTCGCCTTGACGCCCTGGAGATAGGGGAACGAGCCGGCAGCATCCGGGCGGCGTTCTCGTGGTCGTACAAGAATCTGAGCCGGCCGGCAGCGAGATTGCTCCGCCTGCTGGCGGCGCATCCGGGACCCGACATCAGCCTCGCCGCAGCGGCCAGCCTCGCGGGCTGCCAGGTAGTCCAGGCGAGGCGGATCCTTGCCGAACTGTCTGACGCTCATGTCATCACAGAGCACATTCCCAGCCGGTGGATCCTTCACGATCTGCTTCGTGCCTACGCGAACGAGCAAGCGCAACGCGCGGAAGACAAATCGGAGCGAACTGCGGCTATGGTGCGCGTGCTCGACCATTACCTCCACACCGCCTGGTCGGCTGCGGTCATGCTGCGGCCGGGCCGCGATCCTGGCTTCGAGCTTGACACCCCACGCCCCGGGGCGGAGCCGGAGACTCTTCAGAGTCCGGACGATGCGATGACCTGGTTCGACGCGGAGCATCAGGTTCTTGTAGAAGCCGTCTCGTGGGCAGCGGCGAATGGCTGCGATAGCCACGCCTGGCAGTTGCCGTGGGCGCTGACAGATTGCTTCACCATGACGGGTCGGTGGCACGACCTCACTTCCACCATGCAGACAGCGCTAGAAGCGGCGGTTCGTACGGGTGACGATGCTGGGCAGGCACGAGCGCACCACGGGCTAGGCCGCATTCGGCTTCCGCGCGCTGCGCTGCGCGCCAGCCGAGGACATCTGGCTGAGGCTCTCAGGTTGTACCAGGAGCTCGGTGACGCGATCGGCCAGGCGTCCATCCATTCTCAACTCGGCATGATCCTCGACCATGAAGGGCGCACTCAGGAGGCGCTGGTTCACGCTCAGCAGGCTCTGCGCCTGTCGCGCACCGCGGGTCATCGAGGTCACGAGGCAGGCGCCCTCAATCTGATCGGCTGGCTGCACGCCCATCAAGGACATCATGAGCTCGCCCTCAAACGCTGCCGGAATGCGCTGGTTTTGTACCGCGGCATAGGAGATCGCGTAGGAGAAGCCGGCACATGGGACAGCATCGGCTATCTCAGCCACCTCTCGGGCAACTTTGCTGAGGCTGCAAAGCACTACCATCGGGCCCTCGAGCTGTCTCGTGACGCTAGTTGCCGAAGTGCCCAGGCGACGATTCTTGATCACCTCGGCGATAACTGTGAAGCTGGCGGCAGCCCGGACGAGGCGCGCGATTTCTGGCGACAGGCTCTCGCCATCCTGGACGAACTGCAACTCGCGGAGACGAGCGGCATTCGCCAGAAAGTCCACGCTGCCGGTCGGCCTGTAGGCAAGACGAAGCATTCGCCAGCGGCCATGGGCGCATTCGCAGCTAGCTGATCTCGGCGAGGAACGCGCGTCGTCGGCCGTCAGGACGAGCATGTCGGCCCCGCTCCGCCGATCGGCCTGCAAGGCCGTTGAGCAGCCATCGCCGCCAAGCTCGTGCCAAGTCCGCGCCAGGCGGCGGCCAAGCGGGCAGTGAAAGCCTCATTTCGCTGCTCCATGCTGAGCCACGACCTGCCCGGTCGCGCCTTCCCGGCCAGAACCGCCGGGGATCGGTAGACGGGCAGGTTCGCGGCGCCCCCGCAACAACCGCCACATCTTCCAAGGGAGTTAATGCCGTGGGTCGATCGCTTGGTCCCACTTTTGCGCGATGGCGCGCTGGCCACGCCCGGCTGTCGGGCGCAGGCTCTATCTCAAGGGCCACACGTCCGCCTGCAGCCAACGCGGCGCCGAAGCGGTCCCATACAAAGATCACAGTGGCCACCACCGTGCTGGGAGCCCTGTCGCTTCTTGCCGCAGCCTGCGGTGGCTCATCGTCATCATCACCGACGACTGCGGTCAGCCTGAACAGCGGCTTGCAGGCACTCAACCCAGGAACAGGCACTCCCCAGCGAGGCGGGACGCTCAACCTGCTCGGCACCGGTGACGTCGACTTCATGGACTACAACATCAGCTACTACACGATCGGTGCGCTGGCCCAGCGGCTTTACCAGCGGGGGTTGTACGGGTACCCGGCGCAGCCGGGGCACACCACCGACGTCGTGCCTGACCTCGCGACGGCGATGCCGGTCATCAGCAACGGCGGCAAGACGTACTCGCTCACCATCCGCAACGGCGCAGACTGGAACACCTCGCCGGCGCGGCAGGTGACGGCGGCTGACGCGCTGCGCGGCCTGGAGCGGTCCTGCAACCCTGTACAGCCGTTCGGCGGCCTGCCGGACTTTGAGGGGATCATCGTAGGGTACGCCGACTTCTGCAACGGGTTCGCGGCCCTCGGGGCCACGGCGACGGCTGCAAAGATCAAGACCTACATGGACACCCACTCGATCTCGGGTGTCACCGTGTCCGGTCAGACGATCACCTACAACCTGACGCAGCCGGCTTCGTACTTCACCGACGAGCTGCAGCTGGACGCGTTCAGCCCAGCCCCGGTGGAGAGCCTGGCCTACGTGCCGGGTAGCGCCGACAGCCAGCAGCACGTGATCGCTGACGGCCCGTACCGGGTGTCGAGCTACGTGCCGACCAAGTCGATCACCTTCACCCGTAACCCGGCGTGGCAGCAGTCCTCGGACCCGATCCGGCACGCCTACGTGAACCAGATCAACGTCAACGAGACCGGTGACCAGACCACGAACCAGACCGAGCTGCAGACCAACACGGCCGCCGCTGGTGCTGAGTGGGACAGCTTCGTCCCTGTTGCCGCGGTAACGGGGCTAGTCGCCCAGATGCAGCACGGCAGCAAAAACTTCAACCTGGGCCCGCAGTTCGCGACCAACCCCTACATCGTGTTCAACACGGTGTCGCCGAACAACGGCGGCGCGCTGGGCAAGGTGGAGGTGCGGCAGGCACTCAGCTACGCCATCAACAGGGCGCACCTGATCCAGGACGCCAACGGCGCGACACTGAGCCCGCCGCTGACCCATGTCTTGCCGGACGGGATCGACGGGTCGCAGGACGTGCCGAAGGGCTACGACCCGTACCCGTACGACCCGACGAAGGCGAAGTCGATGCTGAAGGCCGCTGGCTACCCGAACGGGTTCACGCTGAAGTTCCTGTACCGGCCGTCGAGCTCGCTGTCGACCAAGATGTTCCAGACCCTGCAGGCTGACCTGGCTCAGGTCGGAGTCAAGCTGGTGGGTGTGGGCGTTCCGGCCGCGGACTTCCTGACGAAGTACCTGATCGTGCCGTCGGTCGCCAAGGCTGGCACCTGGGATGTCTCCCTTGCGGGCTGGGGCCCAGACTGGTACGGCGACGCCGCTACGTCGTTCTTCAAGCCGCTGTTCTACGGCGCCAAGGCCTACCCGCCTGTCGGCAGCAATTTCGGGTTCTACAACAACCCCGCGGTGAACTCCCTCATCACCAAGGCAGCATCCCAGGGCAGCGCAAGTGCCGCAGCTTCCTACTGGGCGCAGCTGGACCAGATGGTCATGAAGGACGCACCGATCTACCCGATCACCCAGCCGCTGCTACCGCTCTACCACGCTAGCTACGTGCACAACGCGGTCTACGTGCCGGCGCTCGAGGAGTTCGACTACTCGAATGTCTGGCTGAGCAAGCCCACAGGCTGACACCGGGGCCTTGCGGGAGACGCCGCTTACTCCTTCGAGCGGCGTCTCCCGCAAGTGGGTCGCAGAACATTAACAGAGCAAACCGTTCCCGTCGCTCGCTCGCGAACGTTTGAGTGCGGTGTTTTCTACGGCAGCCGCCAGCTAGGCCGTAGCGGGAGAAGCTGCGATCCGGTGATCCGCGCTTCCGCTGCGGAAATCTCCGTACGCCCTCGCTGCTAGCCAAGCTTCCGGCTCCCGGTGTTGCGCCGGCGCAGCTCCACGAAAAGCCACAGGACTGACGCAGCCGACGGTACCCGCGCTCAAGGGCCAGCCATGTCGCGCCGATTCCTTTCCTGGCGATCGGCGGTCTGCATAGTCGAAGGCTTCACGAATCTAGCCGTGCCGAAGCGTGCTTCGCGAAAGGAACGGATAATGACCGGTGACGCTGACGTCCAGGTGCAGGAGCGGGTGCCGTCCAGGCAGGGTGGCGCCTGGCGGGTTCAGGCCTTCCACAACTGCCCGGAGCGGGTGAACCGCGATGCCCAGTAAGCAGTCCGAGGCGGTCAGGAGGCGCTGGGAGGCATCCCGGCTGGCCATGGTGCAGCCGGGCTTCGAGGCGCCCGACGACGAATCGTGGGGTGACCTCACAGCCGAACCACGCGAGGTTGATTACCTCGAGACCGAAGTCGGCAGGCTTCCAGCCATATGGGCGGTACCGAAAAACGCGAACGCGGACTGCGTGCTGATGTGCTTTCACGGCGGAGGCTTCGTTAGCGGCTCGGTGTATACGCATCGCAAGATGTTCGGCCACCTGGCGAAGGCAGCCGGGGTGCGGGCGCTGCTCGTCAGCTACCACCTGCTACCCGAAGGCGTGTTCCCCGGGCCGGCGGATGAGGTCACGAACGCTTATCGGTGGCTGCTGGGTCAGGGGACCAGCGCCGACCGTATCGCGTTCGCGGGTGATTCGGTCGGAGGGTGGCTCGCAGTCACCGTACAGCTGCGCGCCCGTGAACAAGGGCTGCCACTGCCAGCGGCGGCACTGCTGATGTCGCCATGCGTGGACATGGAGGCCACTGGCGAGTCGTACGAAGCGAACCGGGACTTCGATCCGTTCTTCAAGCGTGAAGTCGTGGTCGGGGTCATCCGCAACTTCCTGGGCGGCAACACCGATGGCCGCGATCCACGAGCTAACCCGCTCTACGCCGACCTCAGCGGCCTCGGCCCGCTCTACATCCAGGCGGGCGGACACGAGACACTCGCCGACGACGCTCGCCTGCTGGCACGGCACGCCAGGACAGCCGGCGTCGACGTCCAGCTCGACATCTTCCCTGGGATGTTGCACACCTTCCAGATGGCCGCCGGGCGAGCGCCGGAGGCCGACGATGCGATCAGCAAGATGGCCATCTGGGCAAGACCCCGGCTGGGCCTGTGAGCCGGGGTGACTGGAAGGAACACGATGACGGAGCGTTCCAACGAGTTCGTATGCGGCACCGAGCCGTTCCGGCGCGAACTGCTGGCGCACTGCTACCGGATGCTCGGCTCGGCGGACGAGGCCGAAGATGTCGTGCAGGAGACCTACCTGCGGGCCTGGCGGTCCTACGACAGGTTCGAGGCTCGGTCGTCGGTACGCTCC
Source organism: Streptosporangiaceae bacterium (assembly GCA_035631375.1). Lineage (GTDB taxonomy): Bacteria > Actinomycetota > Actinomycetes > Streptosporangiales > Streptosporangiaceae > JAJYUU01. Next base: position 9,271 of record DASQIW010000015.1, on the reverse strand, counting down.
TGGCTCTACCGCATCGCCACCAATGCATGTCTGACCGAGCTCGAACAGCGCAGGCGCCGGGCGCTGCCGTCCGGCCTCGGCGGACCGGCCGACGACCCGGACGCCCCTCCCGCCGCCGCCGAACCTGGCACCGCCTGGCTGGAACCCGTCCCCGACGCCCTGGTCACCCCCGGATCGGAAGACCCCGCAGCGATCGTCGCCGCACGCGAATGGCTGCGGCTGGCAGTCATCGCGAGCCTGCAGTACCTCCCTGCCCGGCAGCGGGCCGTGCTCCTGCTCCGGGAAGTGCTCGGCTTCCCCGCGGCCGAGGTCGCGAGCATGCTCGGCACCTCCGCCGCGGCTGTCAAGAGCACCCTGCAGAGAGCCCGCGCCCGGCTGGATGAAGTCGCCCCGGCACCAGATCGGATCCTCGAGCCCACCGACCCGCGCGCACTGGAATTGCTAAGCCAGTACATCGCCGGGTTCGAGCAGGCTGACACCACAGCTCTGGAAAAGGCGCTGCGCGCCGACGCGGCGATCGAGATGGTCGGCACCCGCACCTGGTTCTCCGGGCGCGCGACCTGCCTGCGGTACCTCACGCATGTGATCGGATCGCCCGGAGACTGGAGGATGGTCCCCACCTTGGCCAACGGCCAGCCCGCTGCGGTAGCCCGCTACCGCGACAGCGCCTACGGGCTGGGTGTCCTCACCGTCACGCCATCAGGCATAGCCCGCATCACCGTGTTCGGCGGCAGCCCTGACCTGGAGGCCAAGTTCGGCTTCCTGCCGCTCCGCGAGGAAGCCACGGGACAACCACCCGGCCGGTGACCTATGGGGTTACTTCTCGAAGCGATACCTGGTGGAGCGTTCTCCGAGGTTGCTGCCTGTGCCGAAGGCGTACGCGACGATGGGGGTGATCTCGTAGACCAGATAGGGAGGAGGTCCGGCAGTAGGCGCCCCGTACGGGGCCGTGAAGGCGCCGTCAGTGGTGACGGTGACGGGCCATCCATATTTGTCCCGGTAGGCGTCGCCGATGCGTTGCAGGCGCTGGGGATCGTCGATCCAACCCACTCTTCCCTCGATGACGATATCCATTGCCGGAGCGCTGGCGGCGAGCGCCGCCGACGGCCTGCGAGTCAGGTTCCGGCCTTTGCTGGCGGTCGGGTTGGTGGTGGAGTAGATCCGTTCGTCGAGGTAGACCGCGAGCACGGGGCGCAGTTGGGGGTCGCTCTGGTGGCCGGTGGTCGCGACCCAATAAGAGCGAACAGCTGCGAATAGCTCTGCCACCTCGTCCCAGTCGATCGGGGCGGCGGCTTGGGCGGTGCGGGTGGCAATCACCTCAGCGACGACGTGCACGATTGCTCCTCTTGTGAGCCGGACCAGCGGACTATCCGCTGGCGGTCACGAGTTACGACTGCGAGAAGCGTCTCGGCTAATCGGTCCTGACAAGGATTTTCACGGGACGGTGGCCGGAAGCCCGAAACGGGCAAACATCTCGGCGCCGTCGATGGAAGAGTCGTCGCCCCAGCGACCCAGGAGCTCGGCTGTGAGGAAGTAGTCGACCTCGGCGACCCGTTCGCCTCGAACCGACAGGACAGCAAGCGCAGAGGGCACCCACGTGCCAGTAGCGGGATCGACGGTGTAACAGCCGAGGGCCAGCTGACCGTTGGCGCTAGTTGGGAGATGTCGCCAGCGCTCGTTGAATCCGAAGTCGGCCAGGAACTGGCCGATGGCCGTCGGCCCCTGGTACCAGCTCGGTAGAGGTGGCATCGTCCAGGCGGCGTCCTCGGTCAGCAGGCCGACCAGCAAGGCGGGGTCGGCCCGCTCGAGGGCGTCGATGAACGCCTCCACCAGCTGACGGGCCCGCTCGTCGCCAAGGGCGCGAAGCGCCTGTTGCTGGACCGGCACGGCACCCCGCCGCGTCAGAGTTTGCCGGGCCCGCTGCAAGGCGCTCGTCACAGCCGGCACGGTGGTGCTGAGTTGCTCTGCGATCTCAGCAGCGGAGAAACCGAGTACCTCACGAAGCAGCAGCGCGGCCCGCTGCGAAGCCGGAAGGGTTTGCAGGGCGACCACGAACGCGAGCTCGAGGCTCTCACGCTGGTCGTAGCTGGCCTCCGGTGACAACCGCAGCCCGCGCTCCCCGACCTGGTGGTCCGGGTACGGCTCCGCCCACGTCGTCTCGACCAGCGGGGCACCCGGCGCGCCGCCAGTGGGCACCGGAGGCACGTGGGACACGGGAAGTTCTCGGCGGGAGCGTCGTCGGGCTATGTCCAGCGCTGCGTTAGTCGCGACCTTGTACAGCCAGGCTCGCAGGCTGCTGCGCCCCTCGAAGGTCGGCAACGCCCGCCATGCACGCACTAAGGCGTCCTGGACGGCGTCCTCGGCGTCGTGGTAGGACGACAGTATTCGGTAACAATGCGCGTGCAACTCCGCCAGGTGAGCTTCGACAAGCGCTCGAAAGGCGTCTTCGTCGCCCTTGCGTGCTGACAAGAGCAGGGCGTCCTGATCACCGTGCTCTCGAGGCCCGACCGGCACAGCAGCACTGTACTTCCGAGCGCTGCGGCGGGACTAAGGGCTCAGCTCGATGGAGGATCTCAATGATCTACTCGGTTGTGATGCGTACATCCCAGGGGCTGGTCCAGCGCGATCCGACAGAACATCGCATCCGCGCCCTTGTTGGTGCGCACGGGGACTCCGGAGAAGCACTATCAGACGCGGACTAAATCGCGCGAGCAGGTCGCTTCAGCCCTCTCTAGCTGGACTAAGGGAGAAAGTTCCTGGCGGGATAATTTCGAGTGGATCCCTATCGGAGAATGGTTAAAGGACAATAGCTGGGCGAAGACCTTGGCGCGCTCTCGCCACGATCTAACGTGGCAGATAACCGGCGATGGGCTCATCGCTCCAGAGCTGGACTTCGATATAGGCCTCTGCTGGCCAGGTGGCCCACGCCTGGTAGTCGCCGTCCCAGCACGGGTCGGGGATCCCGAACTGCTCCACCAGGCCGGACAGCTCGCCAAGCAGGAACACGCGCCCGTGATAGGGCCGGGGCTCATAATCGATTCCGAACCTGGGTCCGAATCCCATGGCGGTGAAGCTGTCGGGGTAGGTGATGCTGGTCTGGTCCGGGGGCAGCGCGGACAGCGGCAGCTGGGCCTGCGCCATGTTCTCGGCTAGGCCTCGATACCACGGCGACTCGCCGAGCACGAAGTAATGAGGGGCAGTCCGTTCGGGCTGCCCGCCCGCTGCGACGAACAACTCGCGCAGGCGCGCTTCGGTCAGCCGCCGAAGATGGATGTACCGCGGGCCGAACGGCCGGTGCTGCCTGCCGGCGCCGCGCAGCGTGCTGAGGTCGGCGAGCACGGCGTCAAGCTCAGCATCCTCGAGCTCGGACAGGCTTAGGAACGGCTGCCGCCCGGCCAGGTAGTAATGGGTGACAACTTCGGGCAGTGCACTCGGGGCACTCACATGCTCAGAATGTCGCAAGCTGGCTCACCGGATTCAGGCTGACTTCACCGCCCGGGTGGCGAAGTACCCGGGCAGGTAGGCGGCCGTCGGGTCGATGTGGTGCGGCGCCTCACGAAATCCGGTGATCACGAACCCCGCGTCCAGCTGGCCGCCGATCTGCTCGGTCAGCGTATGGCTGTACTCCAGCGGAACGTTCGTGCCGCGCATCCGGTCGAGTTCGGCGGCATTCAGGTGGGTCAGATCCGAGTACGGCAGCCGATGCCGGACGATCAGGTCGCCGTGGTCGTTGCTGGCCTCTTCGTCGAAGACGAACACGTCCGGATTCATAAATCCTGTCAGCAAAGCACCGCCAGGCCGGAGCACCCGGAAGCACTCGCGCCAGACCGGTCCGAGCTCAGGGCAGAACACTGTCGATACCGGGTTGAAGACCAGATCAAAGCCCGCGTCAGTGAACACGCTCAGGTCACGCATGTCTCCGAGAACAGTCGTGATCTCGAGCCCTTCGCGCTCGCTCACCATCTGGTCGCGGGCAAGCTGCGCGGGCGAGTTGTCAAAGACGGTGACGCGCGCGCCCGCGGCGGCGAGTACGGGACCCTGCTGCCCGCCCCCGCTGGCCAGGCACAGCACCTCAGTACCCGCAAGGCTGGGCGGAAGCCACTCGCGAGGGACCGGCTCGTAACCGATGAGGACAACCGACCAGTCACCCGCCCGTGCTGCGGCGATCACTTCCGGGCCGACCGGCACGGTCCACTCGTTACCCGCCTCGACTTGCCGGTCCCAGGCGACCCGGTTGCGGGATACTGCCTGATCATGCTCGCTGGTCACCCCGAGAGGTTAGCGGCGGTCTCACCGCTCTTGCACCTGATTAGCCCGGCATGCGCGAGGGCTAGGCCAGAATGGCTCAATGGATCTGCACCTGGATGGCAAGGTCGTCCTCATCACCGGCGGGACCGACGGACTCGGAGCCGCCCTTGCCGATCAGCTCGTCGAAGAAGGGGCCCTGGTTGCCGTCTGCGGACGGGATCCCGATCGGCTGGCCGCTACGGAGCAGCGTCTGCGGGACGCCGGGGATGACGTGCTCGCGGTGCAAGCCGACGTCACACAACTGGCTGACCTCGAGCGCTTTGTCGGTGCGGCCGTGGACCGGTGGGGCCGCCTCGACGGCCTGGTGAACAACGCTGGCAAGAGCGCCGCGGGACGGATTGATCAGGTCTCCGACGACGACTGGATCGCCGACCTCGACCTCAAGGTTCTTGCAGCGGTTCGTTGCACCCGCCTGGCAGTGCCGCACCTGGTGGCGGCTGGTGGTGGGGCCATCGTCAACGTGCTCAACGTCGGCGCCAAGGCCGCTGGTGCTGCGTCGTTGCCGACGACTGCCTCGCGTGCGGCCGGCCTGGCCATCACCAAGGCCGCTTCCAAGGACCTTGGACAACATGGCATTCGGGTCAATGCTGTGCTGATCGGCCTGGTTGAAAGTGGCCAGTGGCGGCGCCGCGCTGACGCGACAGGTCAGTCTGAGGACGAGCTGTACCGCCAGATGGCCGAGCGCACCGACATACCGCTGGGCAGAGTGGGGCGGCCGGCGGAGTTCGCGGACCTGGCGGCCTATCTGCTGTCGGATCGCTCCTCTTATGTGACCGGCTCGGCCATCAATCTCGACGGAGGAACTAGCCCGGTCCTCTAGGACAGCCCTCGCGCCGTCCCCGTGCCCGGACGTGGTGAACTTGGTCCGTGACACGCGGATCACCGCGACCCAGGCGCGGTCTGCGGGTTGCCGGCTTGACGCTCGCGGCCGGAGTCCTCGGAGCCGGAGTCCTCGGAGCCGGACTCGCCAGCTGCGCGCTGAGCATCGGTGGGTTGCAGCATCACACCAGCAGCTACACGATCGGCAGCCACGTAACGACGCTTGTCGTGTCCGATCAGGCAGGCGACGTCCACATCACCGGCGGCAGTTCGGACACGACGTCGGTCACCGAGCACATCTCATTCCATGGCACCGCGCCAACGACCATGCACCGTACGGCGACAAGCACCCTCACTCTGAGCAGCCACTGCCCGGGCGCGGAGACCTGCACGGTCGGTTACACGATCACGACGCCGCGAACTACCACGGTGCGGGTCACCGACGGCGCCGGCTCCGTCAGCGTCGGCTCGCTGGGGGGGTTGGTCACCGTGCACGTCAACGCTGGCAGGATCAGCCTCAGCTCACTCGCGGGGCCGGTGAATGCGACGAGCAACGCAGGGTCGATCCACGGGCAGAGCCTGTCGCCGACCAGTGCGAGCCTGCACGTGTCAGCAGGCGAGATTGCGGTCACCTTCTCGGAGCCGGCATCTGCCATCACCGCGACCACCGACGTCGGCGCCATCAGCGTGCGGGTGCCGAATACCGTCCAGTACGACGTGACCACGCGCACGACCGTGGGCAGCGTTCACGTCAGTGTCGCCCGTAGCGCGGCCGCCACCCGGACGATCACCGCCAGCACCAAGACCGGGTCCATCACGATCGAGCCGGCGGCGTGACGCAGCAACGCGTCATGGTCCCGTAGCTTGCCATGACGGTTGTGCCGTGAGGGTTCAGGCGGAGCCTATCGACTTGCGCGCGTCGGCGGCACTGTCGTAAAACGGCAGGTTTATCAGCTCGGCGGCGGGCCGTATCACGCTGTCTGGAGAGATCACCAGTACAGCCTGAACCTCGTCGAGCAGGCGGTCGATCATCGCGAAACCGGCGCTGTCGAAATAGTCGACAGGGCTGAGGTCAATGATCAGTGCCGGCGAGGCACGCTCGCGCAGAGCGTTGTTGAGGTCGGTGGCGTTGGCCGCGTCGACTTCGCCGCGGACTTGGACCGCGGCCACCGTGGCACCCGAGCCTGCAGGCAGTTCGACTGGCCGTAGCTGGAAGCTCATCTGGCGTGCTGTCCCTTCCTTATCCTGCCGTCCGGTCAAGGCGGTAGGTCATGGTGACCTGGGTGCCGAGGAACGTCCGTTCGGTCTGGGAATACGTCGCGAGGCCGTGAATCAGCTTGAGGCCGTGTCCGCGCTGGCTATCCCGGCTGGCCGCGGAGTCCTTCAACCAGCGGCCTGGGTCGGTGACGGTCACTGATAGCTCGTCCTGGGCAGCAAAGGCTTCGATGCTGACAGTCCGGCGGGGATCAAGGTCGCTTCCGTGCTCGATGGCATTGCTGAGCGCCTCCCCGGTGCCGAGCAGGACGTCGTGCGTGGTCGCGCGGCTGACACCCAGATCTGCGAGCCAGTCCCGCATCCGGTGCCTCGCCGGGCGGAGCTCGCTGAGGCTGGCTGGCATCGCGTCGACGAGGCTGGCGGCCGTCGTCCCTGTTGGCCGCACTGCGATGATCGCGACGTCATCGGCGTAGCCCTGGCCGGGGGTCATCTGGCTGATGATGTCCCTGCAAGCCTGGCTGGCCGGTAGCTTCGCGCAGCTTGCGGCTGCAGCGGTCAGCCGGGCAAAACCTTTTTCTAGTGGCTCGGACCGGCGCTCGATGAGACCGTCGGTGTAGAGCAGGAAGAGCGAGCCCGGCGGTAGGGCGACGCCGCCGGTCGGCGTACCCGGCCGGGGTTTGAAGGATCTGACCGCAAGCGGCGGCCGCCTGCCGTCGTGGAGCCAGGTCACGGTTCCCTCCGGGCCGACAACAAGCGGGTAAGGGTGCCCGGCGCAGGCATAGCTGACAGTACCGGCCGCGGTGTCGATGATCGCGTAGGCGACCGTGGCGAACGCGGCGTCATCCAGCGTCTGGGCGTAACGGTCGAGCAGGTCGATCACGGCGGCCGGGTCGTTGGTTGCGAGAGCTGCGGCTCCTAGCGCGCTGCGCAGCTGACTCATGACTGTCGCAGCAGGCAGCCCGTGGCCGACTACGTCACCGGCCGAGATGCCGATGCGCTTCACGCCGAGTGGGGTCGCTGTGTACCAGTCGCCGCCCACTCGCATGATCTCGCCGGCCGGCTGATAAACGGCCGACACGGCGGCGGACGGAGAGGTCACCCCGAGGCTTAGCAGGCGCTCCTGCAGCGACATGGCGATCTGATGCTCTCGCTCAGCCACCGAAATCCGTGCGACGGCGCGGGAAATAATCGCGGCGACCTGCATGATCAGGGCGGCGTCGGCCGTACTTATCTCGCGCGGACTCGGCCAGCCCAGCCCGAGGGCGCCCATCACCGCGCCACCGTCGGCGTGCAGCGGCTCGAGGATGCAGGCACGAACGGCCGCCGCATTGTCAGCAACTTCCGGGAGGAACCGCGCGTCCACTGCGGCGGTATCGGGAACAACCATGCGCTGGTTCGTGCGGGCGGTCTCCGCCAGCATCACCGGGGACCCGATGCTGACCAAGTGATACCGGTCGGTGAACTCGCGCGTCAGGTCGCCAGCGTGGGTGATGCGGAGATGGCCGCCCGTCTCGTCCAGCAGCCCCACAGCCGCGGTAGTGGCTCGCAGCGAGCAGACCGGTGACCTGAGCAACGCGTCAAGCGCCTGGGAGACGGACTTTGCCGCTCCCAGGTCGGCGGTCAGGTTCGTCAAAGCCTGCACCCGCTGCGCGACGTCATCTCCTGGCGGACGGTCCCGCGCTGCCGCCTCGAGCCGGGCAGTGACTTTTCCGATGAGGACCGCTGAGCTGAACGGCTTCACCAGGTAGTTGTCCGCCCCGGCAGCCAGGCCGCTGCCGATCGCTTCTGGCCCGGCGCGGGCAGACAACATGATCACTGGCAGGGAGGCAAGGTCAGGATCGGCGCGGATGGCGGCGACCAGCCCGAAACCGTCCAGTTCCGGCATCATCACGTCGGTGATGAGGAGATCCGGCCGATGACGCCGCGCCATCTCGAGCGCCTGCCGGCCGTTTGCGGACACCATGACGTCCCACCGGCTGCTTAGCACCGTCGACAGGTGACTGCGCATGTCCGCGTTGTCGTCAGCCACCAGCACGAGCTGCCGCGAAGAGAACGCTGGCTCAGCCCGTGAGCCAGGAGCGAGCCACCCCCGGGCCTCGTCCGCATAGTCGTTCCCCTTTGCCGAGGGCGCGCTGCCGTCAGCGGCGCTTGCGGAGCGCACGGCACTCGTGGCTGGCAGGCTGACCCGCACGCTGGTGCCCTGGCCAGGCGAGCTCTCGACGTCGATGGTTCCGTTCTGCATCTCCACCATGCTGCGCACCAGCGCCAGCCCGATGCCGCTGCCCTCAGCCGTGCGGCCGCCCGTGTCCGGCGGACGGTAGAACCGATCGAACAACCGGGGCAGATGCTCGGCGGCAATGCCGATTCCGGTATCAGAGACCGTCATCGTCGCCCCACCGTCACGGCCCGGCTCAACCGTCACCGTGATCGACCCGGTGAAGGTGTACTTGAACGCGTTGGATACGAGATTCAGCACGATCGTTTCCCACATCGCTGCGTCCGCCTCTGCCCAGGCGGTCCGGCAATCGAGCACCAGCTCGATACCGGCGATACTGCAGACTTCGGCGAACGACGAAGCAATCCCGGCTGTCAGCTGGCCGAGGTTCACCACTGCAAGCTGCGGCTGGCTCTGGCCTGCCTCGATGCGCGAGAAGTCCAGCAGCCCGTTGACCAGCCGCAGCAGGCGCCGGCCATTGCGCTGCACGATCCGCAGCCGACCTGCCAGCGCATCGTCGCTGCTCAGCGAGGCGAGGGCATCATCGAGGGGCCCGAGCATCAGCGTCAGCGGCGTGCGGAACTCATGGCTGATGTTGGCAAGGAAGGTGGTCTTGGCCTGGTCAAGCTGCGCTAGGGACTCCGCCCGACGTCGTTCGGCTTGGAACGCCGTGGCATTAGCCATCGTGGCCGACAACTGATCAGCGACGAGGCG
>DASQIW010000014.1:0-2096 GCA_035631375.1 Streptosporangiaceae bacterium | reverse complement strand
GAGCTGGACGCGGCGTCACCCAGCGCGCAGCCACCGCGCCTCGAACTGATGGTTGCGAGCAGAACTCTGCCGCTGCACCCTAGCAGCGGCTAGCCCTCGGCAATTCGTCGCTGGCGCGATCCGCTGGCTCTCCACGGATTCAGCGGCCGGGCGCTGCGTGTCACAGTCAGCTCGACGCAACAAGGGTTGTCGAAATAGAAGGGCCGCCGGTCGTTGGCGAAGCTGAACAGCTTCCCATCGGCGCAAGCCCGATATTCACCACCGCGGCAGATTACGAAATGGTTCGAAGCCGTATTTCGATCACTGGGCCGCACCCCCGCTGACAGCTGGCTCGAACACCGTCAGGGCGAAACGCGTCACCGCTGAGCCGGTGTTCACGTATTCGTGGACCAGGTCACCGGCGAACGAAGCCGAATCTCCTATCGCGAGTACCTCGGCGTGCTGCCCCACTCTGAGCTCAAGCTGGCCGTCGAGGACGAGGAGCAGCTCGCGGGTTCCCGCCGTGTGCGCCTCGCTGGAGTGACGCTCCCCAGGCCCGAGCGTCCAGTCCCACAGCTCGGTGACCTCCGGTGGCTCCGTGCCGGCGACGAGCACCGCCTGCCCGCCGAGCTTCCCCCGCCACAGCACCGGGGCAGCGCCCGCCCGGGTGACTCGCAGCCCAGGCGAACGGTCCATATTGACAAGCGCGGGCAGCCCTATGCCGAGCGCGTCACTGATGCGCAGCAGCGTCGCGATGCTCGGATTAGCCGAGCCCTGCTCGATGCTGACCAGCATTCTGCGGCTGACGCCGGAGCGCTCGGCCAGCTGGTCCAGCGTCCAGCCGCGGCTGGTCCGTCCCTGCCGGACCCGGCCGCCGATCGCCTGGCTGATGCTGTCCGCCCCGGCATGGGTTTCCAAATCTGACTGCCTCATATAGTGCATTATACTGCACTACGGAGAGGCAGGAGAAACCCATGGCACCTGATGACCACCCGGCAACGCCGGCCGCCCTACGCCCGGAAACAGCGGTCATATGCGCCGGCCGCCCCCGCCACGCAGCCAGCGAGCCGCTCAACGTCCCTGTGGTGCTGGCATCGAACTTCCACGCCAGCACCACAGCGGCGCCAGGAGCGGAGGAGGGCATCCGCTCGTACGCACGCACCGACGCCACGCCGACCTGGGAGGCACTAGAGACGGCCGTGGGCCAGGTGGAGGGCGGTCACGCCGTGGCCTTCTCCTCCGGCATGGCCGCGGTCGCTGCCGTGCTCGACCTCCTGCCAGCCGAGGCCCGCATCGTCGCTCCGGCCGACTGCTATTTCGGGGTCGGCGAGCTGCTGGCCGACGGCCAGCAGCAAGGGCGCTGGGCCGTGGACCGCGTTGACCTGACCGACACCGCGAGCGTCCAGGCCGCCGTCGCCGACGCGGACCTGCTCTGGCTGGAGACCCCCTCCAATCCGCTGCTCGACATTGCCGACCTTCCCGCCCTATGCGCCGCCGGACGCCACGCCGGGGCCATCGTCGGCGTCGACAACACGTTCGCCACGCCACTGCTGCAACAGCCGCTGGCACTCGGCGCGGACATGGTCGTGCACAGCGCTACCAAATTCATCGGCGGCCACTCCGACCTGCTGGCAGGCATCACCATCGCCCGCGAGCAGACCCTGGCCGAGCGCCTGCTCCACCGCCGCGGCCTCTCGGGCGCCACCCCCGGAGCCCTGGAAGCCTTCCTGGCGCTGCGCGGCCTGCGCACTCTTGCCCTGCGGCTCGACCGCGGCCAGCGCAATGCCAGCGAACTCGCCCACCGGCTCGATGACCACCCCGCCGTCAGCCGCGTGCGCTACCCCGGACTTCCCGCCGACCCTGGGCACCGCACCGCCGCCGCGCAGATGACCGGGTTCGGGGCAGTGCTGGCCTTCGAGGTGGCCGACGCCCCCACCGCTGACCGCCTCTGCAACGCCGTGCAAATCATCGTCCCCGCCACCAGCCTGGGCGGCGTCGAAACCACCATCGAACGGCGGAGCAAGCTCCCTGGACAAGGCCACGTGCCCCCCGGGCTCCTGCGCCTGAGCGTCGGCTGCGAACACATCGACGACCTCTGGAACGACCTGAACACGGCG
>DASQIW010000013.1:0-17449 GCA_035631375.1 Streptosporangiaceae bacterium | reverse complement strand
CGCGCCTGCAGTTCCTGCAGGCTGTCCTCGGTGACGTCGTCGTCCGTCTTCCGCGGGCTGTCGTAGTCAGTAGCCATCTCGGCCCTTACCCCTCCATCTTTACTAACTCGTTCCGCGCGGTTGTAACGCTCAGGACCGCTCTGTTGTGCCCGAATCCGGCGGGGAATTCTGCCATGCCTTGTCGTGCGCCACAGCGACCGGGTCACGTTCTCGCCGGCGTGTCGCGACCGGCGGTGACGGAACGCTCGCGTAGCGGGGCAATCTTCCCCGTTAACGGGACCTGGGAAGCGCATGACCGCCGATTTACTTCGCAGTAACTTCGCGGGTTTGTCTGACTGACCTGCGCAAAAGTGCGTATGGTACGAACCGGATCACAGGTCACAAGCGGCAGGTCCAGGCGGAGCCGGGTTAATTGCCTCACCAAGTACCGCTACAGGCGGGCGACCCGAGGCGGGTCGGGCGCTACCGGCTCACGGGCCGGCTGGACGGCATCCCATCCGACGATCCGATCTTCACCGCCGTCGGCGCCGACGGCGCCGAAGTCTGCGTCAGCGTCCTGGGAGGCTACTGGGACGCGGCGGCCCTGGACCGCTTCGCTGCCGAGGCCGCCGTCGCCAAGCGGGTACCTCCGTTCTGCGCCGCCCGGGTGCTGGACGCCGGCCTCGACGGATCCGACGCCTATCTGGTCAGCGAGTACGTGCCGGGCCAGTCGCTGCTTGAACTCGTGGCCGAGTACGGCGTCGCCACCGGCCCGCAGCTCGAGGCCCTGGCCATCGGCATGGCGACCGGGCTCGCCTGCGTCCATCAGGCCGGCCTCGTGCATGGCAGCTTCGGGCCTCAGTACGTCATCCTGTCGGAGCACGGACCACCCCACGTGGTGGAGTTCGGCATAACGCCGCCCTACGGATCCGCCACGCCGTCCGCCGACATGCTCGCCTGGGCACAGACCGTTGTTTTCGCGGCAACGGGCCGGCCACCCGGTGAGGCGGTTGACCTCGGCGTATTGCCCGAGAGCATCCGCGACCCCGTCCAGCAGTGCCTCGAGCTCGACCCGCCGGACAGACCAGCCGCGCGGGCCGTCGTCCAGTTCCTGCTCGGCGACCGGGCCTTGCCGGCTGGCGTGCTGGCCGAGGGTTCCCGCCGCGCTGCCCGCGGGACAGGCTGGGCCGGCTTCCAGGCTGCGCCAGCGGCGCCCAGGGAGCCTGGCACCCGCCCGCCCAGCGGCCGGTATCCGGCTCCCTCAGGCGCCCGGCCGCGGCCAGAGGCCGGAGGCCGGTACCCCGGCGGGGCCTCGCATCCCGCGAGGGCCGCGCATGTCCCGGCCGGCGCGCGGCATACAGGTTCCACCGGCGCGGCGGCCGCGGCGGCTTCGCCGCGAGCCGGTCAGCGGCGGCCTGCCGGGGCCCGACCGTCCGGCCGCCGCCGGGCCTTCCCCTGGCTGATCGGCAGCGCTGCTGCCGTAGTCGTAGTCGTGATCATCATCCTGGTCGTGCACCTGGCCCAGGGCGGGAATCCGGCCGCGAACCTGTCGGCGAATACGGGCCAGCCTGGCGCCGGGTCGTCCGGCCCGCAGTCCACGGCGAGCCACGGCCCCCTGATACCCGCGGCGTTCAACGGCACCTGGTCGGGCCTGGTCTCCCAGCCGCCGTCGGACACCTACAACGTCACGATGACGCTGATTGGCGGCCATACGTCCGGCGGGATCAGCTACAGCGGCGCCGGTGCTACTTGCTCCGGAATCCTCACGCCGACGTCCGCGTCAGCGACCAGGATGGTGATGAAGATCGGCATCCTCCAGGGCCATAAGGGCTGCGGCAACGGCACGGTCACGATCGCCGTCAGCGGGCCCAACTCGGTGACGTTCAAGGCGGGCACTCAGGCTGCCGCCGCCTCTGGCACGCTGAACCGCCAGTAGCGGCAGGATCACGCCGGCACTGTCAGCCGGCGTTCGGGTGGCTATCGTCCAGGCTCGCCAGCAGGTCATGCAGCTCGGCGAACAGATCAGGACTGGCCGCGATCGTCATGGCCGTGCCCGCCGCCTCGCCCCGCAGACCGCCTGTCATCGCTCCCGCCTCACGCGCAATCAGGCCGCCCGCAGCCATATCCCAGTACTTCAAGCCCTTCTCGTAGAAGGCGTCGACCTGGCCGGCTGCAACGGAGCACAGGTCAGAAGCCGCCGAGCCTGATCGCCGGATGTCGCGCACCTTGGGCAAGAGCGCGGCGACGACGCGTCCCTGACCAGACCGCTCAGCCGCCCCGTAGGCAAAGCCCGTGGCGACCAGAGCCGCACCGAGCGGGACTCCGACGTTGCAGCTGAGCCGCTGACGACCAGGCTGCCAGGACGACTCTAGCCACGCACCCCCGCCGCTGACGCCCGTGAACAGGGCGCGCCGCAGGGGGACGCAGACGGCTCCGGCGACGACCTCACCGGCCACCTCAGCAGCGATGCTGACTCCCCAGTCCGGCAGCCCGTACAGGTAGTTGACGGTGCCGTCGATCGGATCGACCACCCACCGCACGCTGCCGGAGCCGGTCTGGCCCCGTTCCTCGCCCAGTACGGCATCGCCAGGGCGAGCGGCGAGCAGCCTGTCCCTGATGAGGTCTTCCGCCGCCCGGTCCATCTCCGTCACGACATCGGTCGGGCTGGATTTCGTCCGGACGACTCCGACCCTGCCACGGCGGGACAGCAGCAGCTCGGCTGCCTCCTGGGCAACAGAACTGGCCAGGGCCGCCAGATCAGCTGGCAGAGCCGCACTCGGCATCGGTGATCCCGCGGAGGTCACGCGTCACCGCCGGCCGGTGCCGCAGCAGCCGGCCGGGCACGAGCCGGGCCAGGCGCCCAGCACGCCGAGTGCGGCCGGCTGCGTCTCATCCAGCCGCTCCGCCACGAGGTCAGCGATCATCGATACGAAGCCCGGATCGGTGCCTGGTGTCGCCGCTCTCGCGTAGGCGAGCCCGAGCTTCCGCGCCGTGCCCGCGGCCTCGATGTCCAGATCGAACTTGACCTCCATATGGTCGCTGATGAAACCGATCGGCACCACGACGACCGCACGCGATCCGGCCGCGGCCCGCGCGGCCAGCAGTTCATTGACGTCCGGCTCCAGCCATTGCTGCGTCGGCGGGCCGCTGCGGCTCGAATATGCCAGCCACCACGGCCGGTCGAATCCGGCCTGCTGCGCGACCAGCCGTGCTGTCTCGGCCAGCTGCGCCTGATAGGCACCGCCGGCCGGGCCGGCGGCCGCGGCCATGCCGGCGGGGATGCTGTGCGCAGTGAAGATCAGGTCGAACTCGCCCGCGGTCTCGTCGGGCAGCGACGCGGCGGCGGCCTTCGCGGCAGCCGTGAACGAGCCGACGTACCCGGGGTGGTTGAAATACGGCCGGATCTTGTCGACCTCCGGCGCGCCGGTACCGACATGCCGGCGAGCCGCCTCGATATCGCCGAGGTACTGCCGGCAGCTGGAGTACGAGCTATAAGCCGAAGTGACAAACGCCAGCGCGCGGCCGACGCCGGCCGCTGCCATCGCCGCCAGGGTGTCGCGCAAGTACGGATCCCAGTTGCGGTTCCCCCAGTACACCGGGAGGGGCACAGCTCGCGCCGCGAATTCCGGCTCGATGGCAGCGATCAGATGACGGCACTGCTGGTTGATCGGGCTGACCCCGCCGAGCTGATAGTAGTGCTCGGCGACGCGCTCCAGTCGCTCGGGCGGGATGCCCCGTCCCGCCGTAACGTTCTGCAGGAACGGCATGACATCCGCAGGGTGCTCCGGCCCCCCGAAAGAGACGAGCAGGAACGCGTCGTAGCTTGCCACGCAGCAGACGCTACCGTGGCTGTGGCTCAGCCCCTGCCTAGGCGTAGTCGGCCGCGTACTTGGCCGCGAGCGCGAGTACCTCACGGACGTACCAGTCCGCGTGGTTGTAGTCGTACACCGCGTTGTAGAGCGCACTGCCGCCCCGGGCCGCACCGTCCGCGCACAGCATCCTTGCGGCCGACGCGACCGCGTCGTAGGGGTTCATGATGTCCGGCGGGCCTGTCTGGCCGAAGGCGACGATGCCCCATTTCTGCCAGGTCGATGGCAGGAACTGCATAGGCCCGAGCGCACCGGCGCTCGACGGTCCCATGTTCTGGCCGTCGTTACTCTCGATCTGGCCGATAGCGGCGAGCACTGTCCAGGACAGTCCCGGGCAGTACTGCGCGGACGAGGCCTTGAACAAGTCGATGTAGGTGGCCGGCCGCGTGCCAGCCGGAGCGCTGGGGCTGGCGGCGGCCGGCGGCGGGGCGCGCAGCAGCTCGATCTGGCCGCTCGTCCCCAGGATCTCGCGAACACCGGCCTGCAGCGTCGTGATGCTCGCGCCCGGCGCGCTGATCAGGCCGGCCACCTGGTGCACCAGGCCGAGCCGGGCCGACAGCGCCTGGTTCACGAGCACGTCCACGCCGGTCAGCCCCAGGGAAGCGGACGTGCCGAACCTGACGACCTGCGCGGAACCGCCGGCCAGCTTGTAGGAGCCGCCTTCCATCAGCCCGAGCGATTCCGCCGACGTGTCCTCCGCCACGAACTCCCCTTGGGCCAGATCTGTCCAGAAGGAGTCGTCAGACGCGGTCGGAAGCGGTACCCAGGACCGGAATGTCGCGGGATTGACGCCGATCGCGGTGACGGGCACGCCACCGGCCTTGATCCGCGCTCCGTCGAAGCTGATCATGTTGCGGACGCCGGCCAGAGCGCGAAGCCGGGCGATCTGCCCGGCGGAAAGTCCGCTGGGCGCCACGAAGAGCAGATCGGGCAGGATGATCTGCCGGAGCGCGCTCGCCGCCGCTGGCTGGCCGCCAGCCCCGAGGCTTGCCGCCTGAGTCGGCTGCGTCCTCGCCGCGGTCGGCACCGGACCAGCTGTGCCGCCGTGCGCAGCCCTGCCAGTGGCGCGGGCAGGGTCGTGCGTCGCGCTGAGCGCGAACACATCGACCGCGATTGCCCCGAGCGCCACGACCGCCCCGGCGGCAGCCAACATGACGCGGCCCTTGCGGGCCGGCCTGCCGGACGCTTCGTCGGGCGCCCCGCCGCGGCGCGGGAAGAAACGCATAACGGCCTTACATTAGCCGCGGCCCCCGGAGCGAATGAAGTCCGGATGGCGAACGCTCGGCCAACAATTCGCGCATCGTACCTGTCCGGCAGATACGTGATCGATCCGGGTCAGGGCGTCCGCCGGTCTGGATACCGCGGGCCTCGCGCGCGTGGTGTGGCTGGTGAGATTGGCTGTCACTGTGTTGCCGCGCCTGCAGAATGGGTCAATGCGGAGGAGCGCCGATCGGGCAGCTGGTGCGTGGCACAACTGGGCGGGGAACGTCACGGCCCAGCCCAGGCGATGGGCCTCACCCGGCTCTGCTGACGAGGTAGCCGCAGAGATCGGCAGAGCTGCTGCCGATGGACTAGCGGTCCGGATGACGGGCACAGGTCACTCGTTCACCCCCGCCGCGGCGACGGGTGGCGTGCTGCTCCGGCCCGGCCGGCTGACCTCGATCAGGTCGGTGGACCTCGCTGCCGGGACGGTCACGGTCGAGGCTGGCTGCCCGTTGCACGTGCTGAATGCCCACTTGCTCGGCCGCGGCCTGTCCCTCGCCAACATGGGCGACATCCAGGTCCAGACCGTAGCCGGTGCAACCCAGACGGGCACCCATGGCACTGGCCGTGCTGTCGGCGGGATCGCTGCGCAGATCGCGGGCCTCGAGCTGGCTCTCGCCGACGGCCGGATCGTTCGCTGCTCTGCGGACTCGCCCGGCGGAGGTGTCACCGGCCGGGACGGCAGCCCGGTCAACCTGTTCGACGCCGCCAGGGTCGGCCTCGGCGCGCTCGGCATTGTGACGGCGATTACGTTCCGGGTCGTCCCCGCCTTCCTCTTGGAAGCGCGCGAGGAGCCGATGAGCTGGTCCCACGTGATCAGCCACCTCGACGAGCTGACCACCGATAACGAGCACTTCGAGTTCTACTGGTTCCCGCACAGCGAGGGCTGCCTGACCAAGCGCAACAACAGGGCCGAAGGGCCCGCCAGGCCGCTGCCTCGATGGCGTTACCTGCTCGATGACGAATTCCTGTCCAACTCCGTGTTCGGTGCGACCTGCCGGCTCGGCAGGGCATTCCCCGCGCTGATCCCGTCGGTGAACTCGGTCGCCGCGAGAGCCCTCGGCAGCCGTACCTACACCGATGCCGCCTACCGGGTGTTCACCAGCCCCCGGCGGGTGCGGTTCAAGGAGCAGGAGTACGCGATACCGCGCGCGGCGCTGTCGGACGTCCTCGGCGAGGTTCGCGCACTGTTCCAGCGTCGCGACTGGCGGATCAGCTTCCCGATCGAGGTGCGGGTTTCTCCGCCCGACGACGTCTGGCTGTCGACTGCCTACGACCGGGACAGCGCATACGTCGCGATCCATGTCTTTCACACGGCGCCGCACGAGCAGTACTTCACGGACGTCGAGGCCGTCATGACATCGGTCGGTGGCCGGCCGCACTGGGGCAAGATGCATACGCGTGACGCTCACTACCTGGCGGCGAGCTATCCGCGGATGCGGGACTTCCTGGCCCTGCGCGACGTCGTCGACCCGGACCGCCGGTTCGGTAACGACTACCTGAGTCAGGTGCTGGGCGACTGACCAGCGCCCGTTTTGTTTTGACCTGTGGGGGAGAATTGAGGGGTGCGATTCCTCACCGAGCCACCACATGACCTGGCCTATAGCGACGTGTTTCTCGTCCCGAGCCGGTCCGACGTCCCATCCCGCCTGGACGTAGATCTGACGACCCAGGACGGCAGCGGAGCGACGATCCCGGTCGTGGTGGCGAACATGACGGCCGTGGCCGGGCGCCGGATGGCGGAGACCGTCGCCCGGCGCGGCGCTATCGCAGTCTTGCCGCAGGACATACCCGTCAATGTTGTGGCCGAGGTGATTTCCTGGGTCAAGTCACGCGATCTCGTCTACGACACACCGCTGACGCTCGGGCCAGCGGCGACCACCGGACACGCGCTGAGTCTGCTGCCCAAGCGCGCGCACGGCGCAGTCGTCGTGCTCGATGGCAGCCACCGGCCGATCGGCATCGTGACCGAGGCGGACTGTACCGGCGTCGACCGCTTCACCCAGCTTGACCAGGTGATGTCGAAGGAACTCCTGACCTTGCCCGCCGGCACCGATCCCGAGCGCGCCTTCGGGCTGCTGCACGACGGCCGCCACCGGGTTGCTCCGGTCGTGGACCCAGGCGGCCGGTGCGTTGGCATTCTCACGCGCACGGGAGCGCTGCGCTCGACTCTGTATCAGCCCGCCGTGGACAGCCGCGGCCGGCTTCAGGTGGCCGCCGCGCTCGGCATCAATGGCGACGTGGCGGGCAAGGCGAAGCTGCTGCTGGACGCCGGCGCCGACCTGCTCGTCGTCGATACCGCTCACGGCCATCAGGACAAGATGCTGCAGGCGCTCCGCGCGGTGCGCGACGTGACGCCGTCCGTGCCGGTGGCGGCGGGCAACGTGGTCACCGCGGCCGGAGTGGCGGACTTGGTGGAAGCCGGGGCAGACATCGTTAAGGTCGGTGTGGGTCCCGGCGCGATGTGCACTACCCGCATGATGACCGCCGTCGGACGGCCGCAGTTCAGCGCCGTGCTGGAGTGCGCCGCGGAAGCGCGGCGGCTCGGCCGGCACATCTGGGCTGACGGCGGCGTCCGCCACCCGCGCGACGTCGCGCTGGCGCTCGCCGCCGGCGCCGCCAGTGTCATGATCGGCTCCTGGTTTGTGGGCACCTGCGAGTCACCGGGCGACGTGTTCCGTGACGCCGACGGCCGCCAGTTCAAAGAGAGCTTCGGAATGGCGTCGGCCCGCGCGGTCCGGCTGCGCGCGGCCGCCGACTCGCCGTTCGAGCGGGCCAGGAAGGAACTGTTCGAGGAGGGCATCTCCTCCTCCCGGATGTACCTCGATCAGGCGCGGCCTGGAGTGGAAGACCTATTGGACAGCATCACCGCCGGGCTGCGGAGCGCGTGCACCTACGCGGGTGCCGACAGCCTGGAAAGCCTGCACGAGCGCGCCATCGTGGGCATCCAGGGTGCCGCCGGCTATACCGAGGGAATGCCGCTGCCCACCAGCTGGTAACCGCCCTGCTAGGCGACGACGTTCGGATTCGCGGTCACCGTCGTGGCCGCGAGCGCCCACTTCGCCATCCGGTCGAGCAGCTCACCGCTGACGGCTGACTCGGCGTGCCCGAGGCCGTTCTCGATCCATAGCTCCTTGGGCTCGCGAGCCGCGTCGAACAGCTGGTCGGCGTGGTCCGACGGGAAGTACAGGTCACGGTCACCGTGCACGACAAGCAGCGGCGTCGGGGATATGAGGGCGGCCGCGTCGGCAGGAGGCAGTGGTATCGGGTCCCACCTGCCCGCCTTGATCCGGGTCCGCAGGAACATCCTCGTTACCAGCCGGCCGGTCTTGTGCTCGATGGCCCAGTGGACCCGGCGCATCGACGGAGTGCCCTTGTAATACCACCGACCGGGACCGCTGACCGAGATCACGCCGTCCACCCCGCCGACGAGGCCCGCGTGTCGTAGCACGATGGAGGCGCCCATCGAGAAACCCACCGTAACGATCTGCTCGTAGCCAAGCTCGCGCAGGTACCGCACGACGACTTCCAGGTCCTTAATCTCGAGGTCGCCGAGCGTGCTGTGGCCGCCAGATCGCCCGTGGCCGCGGAAATCCAACACCGCGACCCCGCCGTGCCGGCTCAGCCGGCTGGCAACCCGCCAGACGTGAGGTGAGCGCCAGTGCAGCGTGAAGCCGTGCGCGACCACGAATGCCAGGCTGCGATCGCCGTCCAGATGCACGGCCTCGATCGGAACTCCGTCGTCGGTTACCAGGATCTGAGCCTTGGCAGCGGGCTTGGTCATGCCCACCATTCTGCGGGACGAGCAAACCGCTCTGACCAACAACCCTTCCTGGCCAGCCGGCCTGCGGCAGGCTGGTCCACGTCCCCCGGCCACCAGGAGAGATCATGCCAGTGCTCGATCAGCTCGTGTCCGCCATCAGGTCCTCGGCCATCGAGGTCGTCGATCTGACCGCCCGGCTCGACGCCACTACCCCGGTGATCCAGCTGCCTGAGCCGTTCGCCAACACCGTGTCCTTCTCGCTTCACGAGGTCAGCCGCTACGACGATCGCGGGCCTGCCTGGTACTGGAACGACATCACCACTGGTGAGCACACCGGCACTCACTTCGACGCGCCCGTGCACTGGATCACCGGCAGGGACGGCGCCGACGTGTCGGAGGTTCCCGTCACCAGCCTCATCGCGCCCGCCGCGGTTCTCGACTTCAGCAAGGAAGCCGCGGCTGATCCTGATTTCCTGCTCGAGCCGGCTCACATCAAGCGGTGGGAGTCGCAGCACGGCCTGCTGCCCGCGGGCGGCTGGCTGCTGTACCGGACCGGCTGGGATGCGCGTTCAGACAGCCAGCAGGCCTTCCTGAACGCCAACGAGACCGGCCCGCACACGCCCGGTGTCTCGGTCAACTGCGCCCGGTGGATTGCGGAGGAAGCGCCCGTCATCGGCATCGGCGTCGAGACCGTCGGCACCGACGCCGGTGCCGCGCACTCGTTCGACCCGCCGTTCCCCTGCCACTCCGCGCTTCTCGGCGCAGGCAAGTACGGCCTGACCCAGCTGCAGAATCTGGCCGCGCTGCCGCCGACCGGGTCGGTTGTGATCGCCGGCCCGCTGCCCATCGCCGGCGGATCCGGCAGCCCCGCCCGGGTGCTGGCACTTGTCGAGCGATAGTGATGCGCGTCACAGAAGCCGTAGCCAGGGCGCTGACCGACCTGGGCGCCGACACGGTCTTCGGTGTCGTCGGCAGCGGCAACTTTCACGTGACCAACGCGATGATCGCCCACGGCTCGCGCTTCATCGCGGCCCGGCATGAAGGCGGGGCGGCCAGCATGGCCGACGCGTGGGCGCGGCTGGCAGGCCGGCCGGGACTGCTCACCCTGCATCAGGGGCCGGGCATCACGAACGCGCTGACCGGTATCACCGAGGCAGCCAAGAGCCGGACGCCGCTCCTCGTGCTCGCCGCGGACGTCAGCGCGAGCGCGGTGACATCTAATTTCAGGATCGACGTGGCGGCTATCACGGCCGCGACCGGGGCCACCCCCGCCCGGCTGCACTCGGCGGGATTTGCCGTTGATGACGCCGTACGCGCCTACCGGCTGGCACGCGACGAGCGGCGCACCGTCGTGCTGGCGCTGCCGCTGGACGTCCAGGCGGGTGAGTGCACCTGGCCTGGCCTGCGGGACGAGCATCCGGCGACGCCGCTCGGGCCGGCGGCTGGCGCTGCCGGTCAGCTCGCAGCTCTGCTCGCTGGCGCCGCGAGGCCGGTCTTCCTGGCCGGCCGCGGCGCTCGCAGCGCCCCCGCGCGAGCTGCCCTTGAGCGGCTAGCCGACAGCTGCGGTGCGCTACTGGCTACCTCGGCCGCGGCCAAGGGCCTGTTTCGCGGGTCTGCGTGGGACCTGGATGTGAGCGGCGGTTTCGCCTCTCCGCTCGCGGCTGAGCTCATCTCGGCAGCCGATGTGCTGGTCGGCTGGGGCTGCTCGCTCAATATGTGGACAATGCGCCATGGCACCCTCGTCGGCGCGGACGCGACGGTGGTCCAGGTTGACCGCGAGGCCGAGGCCATTGGCCGGCATCTGCCGGTGCAGCTCGGCGTGGTCGGCGATGTGGCGCTGACCGCCGACGCCGTGGCCGGCCTGCTGGAGCATGAGCCCCGCGAGCCGCTGCCGGCCGGGCAGGTGAATCCGGACGATCTGCCCGGCACCGGCTACCGCTCGGCTACGCTGCGCGACCGGCTCGCGACTGGGGTGCGATGGCGCGATGTCCCGATCGACCCGGCGGGCGACGGCGACCGAATCGATCCCCGTTCCCTGACTATTGCGCTCGATGACCTGCTGCCGGCCGAGCGCATCGTGGCCGTGGACTCGGGTAATTTCATGGGCTACCCGAGCATGTTCCTGTCCGTGCCCGACCAGGACGGCTTCTGCTTCACCCAGGCTTACCAGTCCGTCGGCCTCGGCCTGGCGTCGGCCATCGGCTCCGCCATTGCCCGGCCTGACCGGCTGACAGTCGCGGCGCTCGGCGATGGCGGCGCGCTCATGGGGATCAGCGAGCTGGAGACCGCGGTGCGGCTGGCCCTGCCGATGGTGATCGTCGTCTACGACGACCAGGCCTACGGGGCGGAGGTCCATCATTTCGGCCCCGACGGGCACCCGCTCGACACGGTCCGGTTCCCGCCCGCCGACCTGGCCGCGATCGCTCAGGGGTTCGGGTGCGATGCGGTGACGGTGCGTTCGGTCGCCGATCTGGATCCGGTCCGGACCTGGCTCCAGTCGCGGCCGCCGCGGCCGATCCTCATCGACGCCCAGGTCACCGCCGACCGCGGTGCCTGGTGGCTGGAAGAGGCGTTCCGCGGCCACTGATCGCGCAAACGGCTCGGCCGGCGACGCCCCTGCGCCGCCGGCCGAGCCGTTCGTAATGACGCTGAGCACAGCCGCTCAGCACCGCACGGTGATCAGACTTTTTCCTTCTCGGCCGCACCCGAACCGGCGGTTGTCGACGTGGCGCTGTGGTGATGGTGCTCCGCAGGCACCGGCTCGCCAGGAACAGCGGCGAACTCGACGGGCGCGTCGGGCTCCTCCATCGGGTAGGCAACCTCGCCGTGCGCGCTGACGTCGCCCGACTCCAGCACCGCATCGGGGTACCGGAGCGGGGTGAAGAGCTTGATGACGCGCAGGATGGCGAAGGTGACGAGTGCGTCCCAGATGATGACCGTCAGCGCGGCACCCGCCTGGATCAGCACCTGCTTGGGGTGCCCGTAGAACAGACCGGCGGTCGTGACGTTGGGGGTCTTGCCCAGGCCGAGGTAGACGATCATGTCCGGGTCGGCCAGGAAGCCGACCAGCAGACCGCCGATGAGGCCAGCGAAGCCGTGGGTGTAGACGACACCCAGCGCGTCGTCGACCTTGTTGAACGGCCAGACCCGGCGCGGCAGGTAGCCGAAGAGCATCCAGACCACGGCCGAGGTGAATACGCCGATGACGATCGCGCCGAGGCCGTTCACGTAGCCCGCGGCCGGCGTGATGCCAACCAGGCCGCAGATCATTCCGTTGACCCCGCCGATGAACGTGGGCTTCTTCTGCTTCGAAAGACCCATATCCATAAAGACCCAGGTCATCATGGCGCAGGCAGTGGCCAGGTTGGTGTTGACGATCGCGGCCGTGGCGTCAGCACCGGCAAAGTACGGGTCACCACCGTTGAAGCCGTTCCAGCCCAGCCACAGGATTCCGGCGCCGACGGCGATGAACAGCAGGTTGTTCGGGACGCCCTTCTCCCTGTCTTTCGCGAGTCGCGGACCCACCATGGCCGCTGCGACGAAGCCAGAGGTGCCCGCCGCGAGGTGGATGACGTAACCACCGGAGAAGTCCAGCGCGCCCTTGCCCGCCCAGAAGCCGCCGCCCCAGAGCAGGAAGGCGTTCACGGCGTAGGCAAAGGTGATCCACAACGGCACGAAGATGCACCAGACCGAGAACTTAATACGGCCGACAACGCTGCCGATGAACAGGATGGGGGTGATGGCCGCGAAGACGAATTGGAAGTAGACCAGCGAGCCCTGCGGGAATCTGAACGCTGGCCCGGCGACCAGCGGGATATGAGCCTGCGCCTGCTCCCCTGCTGCGCCGATCACCTGGCCCGGCACCCCGACGAAGGTCTGGATCCAGGGCGTGCCAAAGCCCATCTTGAAGGCCCACAGCACCCACACGACCAGCGTGAGGCAGAACGCGCTGAACACCATCATCATGGTGTTGACGGCCCATTTCCTCTGGACGATGCCGCCGTAGAGCACTGCCAGCGCGGGGATGCTCATCAGGCCGACGAGCGTTGCCGCTGTCATCTGCCAGGCGTTATCACCTGGGGACAGCCAGCTTGCGTAGGGACTCATGCCTTTCTCCGCCTCCAGAGGCTGAAGCGAAGCGCTGCCGGGTAGCCAGGCATCGGCGACCAGCACGGTCCCAGCCGACCGCTTCGGTTGTCAGGTACGGTTAATGTGTCCCATGCGCTCGTTTCGGCCAGGTTTCCTGGTCGTTACGCCGACCGCACAAAGCCCCACTACGCCGGCCTGCATTGTTAAACCTTTGTTTCCCGGCGCCCCAGGACTGTTTCCCAGTCGCACCCCGCGGGCATCTGCTGGGGTTCGCGGTGCGCGCGAGCCCGTGGGCTTACTCCCCCGGCCTGGTGACGACTCGGCACCACGTCAGCCGGCCTTCGCTGGTGATGGCGGTACCCCAGCTGTCTGCGAGGGCGGCAACCAGCAGCAAACCGTAGCCGTGCTCGGCCCCTCCGGCCCCGGTCTCCTGCGCCGCAACCACGCGCGGCTCGCTCAGGCCGCCGTCGTCGCGCACCTGGATCAGGACCCCGGCAGCACCCGTGGATACCGCGAGCGTGACAGTGCCGCCCGGCAGCCCGGACCGGCTGTGCGTCACTGAGTTCGTGACCAGCTCGCTGACCAGAAGCATGGCGGTGTCCATCGCGGGATGGAGGACACCGAGCAGCTCGCGCGTCAACTGGCGCGCTGCCGCTGCCGAGTCCGCCGTACCCGGCAGCACTCGTAGCCTCACGGTCCTGCCTGACGCCCGCCGCGGAAGTCCCGACGAGCAGACCGGCAGCGTGGGTAACGCGTCCGCCGGGCCTGTCGTCATCGCCGGTCCCCCGGCGCAGTGACAGCAGAGACTGGCCATAGACGGGTCATGTGAGTGCTCCCGATTGGTCGCCGGCCTGATCTGGCGATGGCACGCATTGGTGAAGTGCGTTGCCGAACATAACCAGGCAGCCATTACCTCGCCATTGCTCAGGTGTTACCGGACGTGCTAACGCCGCTGGCCGGCTGGTTGCAGGTGCGGCAACGAGCTAGGTTCAGTGCACGGGTCCCGCATCCTTGACAGCAGTTCGATTGATCCGGTAAATAACTCGCGACTCCCGAGATATTGGCCGCAATTGCTTCCATTCCCGAGAGGTGCGCATCGATGGAGTTCCGCATCCTCGGGCCGCTGTATGCGGACGCAGGCACCGGACGCGGCCCGGCCGTCATCAGACAGCCGCTGCTTCAGTCGGCACTAGCGCTGCTGCTGCTCCGCGCGAACCGGCCGTGCCCGCGGGGAATGCTCACCGAGGCACTCTGGGGCAGCGAGCCGCCAGCGTCACCCGAGGCCGCCTTGCGGGTCTGCATTAGCCGCCTCCGCCGGTGCCTCGGCGAGTGCGCGCCGCGTCTGGAAAGCATCGGCCCGCCGGGCGGGCGAGCACCGGGTCATCGCCAGCAGCGCGGTTACATGATCACGGTGCGCCCTGGCGAGCTCGACGTCGAAGAGTTCACCGATCTGGCCGCGCAGGGACATGCCGAGCTGGACGCTGGCAACGCGGCAGCAGCCGCCACGTCGCTAGTGCACGCGCTCGCCCTCTGGGGTGATCCGCCACTTCCTGACTTGCCAGACAGCGACGTGGTGGCGGTTGACATTGAGCGGCTGATGAATCTGCGGCGCGCAGCCATCGATGCGCTCATCGAGGCGCGCTTAGCCGCTGGCGAGACCGAGCAGGTAATCGGTCAGCTGCGGGCTACCGTTGCCGCGAATCCTGGCGCGGAGCGCGCCTACGAGCAGCTCATTCGCGCTTATCACGCCCTCGGATTGCGCCGGGAGGCACTCGATGTCTATAGCGCCGCTCGCCGCGAGCTGCGCGAGCAGCAAGGTACCGAGCCCGGCCAGGCGCTAGCACTCCTGCAGCAGCGCATCCTGGCAGAGGAGACGGCCATAGATAGCGCGGCACATCTCAGCGCCATCTCGCTCGCGACGCCGCTGCTCCTCGGCTGGCAGGTGCCGGCTCCGCCAAGCGACTTCACCGGCAGAAGAGCCGAGCTAGCGGCCATCGTCGACGGCCTGGCCGGGCCGTCGGTTCCGCTGACCGTGGTCTGCGGTGGTCCGGGCGCGGGGAAAAGCGCGATCGCTGCGGCCGCGGCGTTGTTACTGCGTGACCGGTTCTCCGATGGTCAGCTCTACGCGGAACTCGGCGGCGTCGAGCATCCGAGGGACCCGCAGGACGTTCTCAGCGAGATGCTGCGCGCCATGGGCATACCGGCCCGTCGCGTCCCGCCGCCGGGACCAGCGCGGGCAGCCATGTACCGGTCCCTGCTGGCTGGCCGGAAGGTGCTGGTCGTAGCGGACGATGCAGCCACCGCGGGGCAGGTACGTCCGCTCGTCCCCGCGGCTAACGGAGCGGCGGTCCTCGTGACGAGCCGAGGGCGGCTCGCCGGCCTGGCCGGTGCCAGGACCGTGCAGCTTGCCGGCCTGACGGAGGACGATGCGCTTGCGCTGCTGCACGCCATCGCGAGGCGGGAGAGGATCACTGCCGAGCCGGAGGCTGCGCGAGCGATCGTGACCGCATGCGACGGCCTGCCGCTCGCCCTCCGGCTCGCGGCGACTTCGCTGGCGGCGCGGCCCGGCCTCCCGCTGGCAGTGCTCGCCGCGGAACTCGCTGGTGAACGCAGGTTCGAGGTGCTCAGCGCCGAGGACACCTCGGTAGCGGAGGCGATCGGCGTCAGCTACCGAGCTGTCTCCGGTGCGGCTCGCGCCGCCCTGGGCATCGCCGCCACCATGCCGGGTGACATTCCCGACTGGACCCTCGCCGAGATCGCCGACGGCCAACGGATGATCGCCACCCAGCTCATCGGCGTCGGGCTGGCCGACGTCGTAGAGACCGAGATGGCCGGTGTTCACTACCACGTGCCCGCACTCACTCGGGCTTTCGTCCGCGACCGGACGTCGCCGACATCGGATGCCGCAGCGCTGTCCCGGCTGTTCAGTGCCTGGCTGCGACGCCTCGAGATCGCCGCCGCGGAACTGCCCGCGGTCCCATTCCTTCCTGCTGCGTCAGCCATCAGCCGCGATTCCCTGCCGCCTCCCGGCGAGGATGGGCTCGGCGCCGGGTGGCTGGACTGCGAGCAGGCCAATCTGCTTGCCATGGCCGAACTGGCCAGCTCAGCAGGTGCCCGCCCTGATGCTGTCGCCATCGCCGAGCGGCTTACCACGAGGCTCTGTGGCACCGGCGGCTACGGTCAAGCGATCCGATTGTGGAGATCGCTGGCCAGCGATGCCGCGCGTGCGGGCGATGACGTCAAGGCGGCGAGGGCGAACTACAACCTTGCCGTCGTGCTGGCCGGCAGCCACGATGGCGTAGATGCAGCCGGAGTGACACTGAGGCATTGCCTGCCTGCCCTCGAATCGGCTGGCGACCTGGAGGCCGCAGCGCTCGGCCGCTGCTTGCAAGGGCGTCTTGCCAGCGTCCAGCATCGGCATGCTGCCGCCATCCGGCTGGCGCGGTCGGCAATGACCCTCGTGACCGGCCTGCCTTGCGCAGGCCTGACTGAGTGCGTAGCGCTGTCGGTGCTTGGTCTCACGCTGGCGCGGATCGGCATGTGCGCCACCGCGGTCCGGCATTGCCAGCAAGCCCGGTCTGATGCCCGCAGGTTAGGTGAGCCGGCATACGAGGCCGAGGCAACCATGGCGCTGGCGCAGGTACTGATCCTGGGTGGCGATCCGGGCCGGGCTGCGGGCATCTGCCTGGAGGGAATCGGCCTCGCGCGCGAGTACGGCAGCGCGGTCGACGTCGCCCGGTTCGGACTTGCACTCGGCCGCGCGCGGCAGTGCAGCGGCGACTACGACGCGGCAGTTCGCGACTTGGAGCCGGCTGCGGACGTGTTTCAGCAGGCCGGTCTCGTCCTCGACGAATTGACTGCCCGCAGGATGCTGGCCGCGTGTGGCCGGTCGACCGGTGACGAGGCAGCCGCAGCCGGGCAGACTGAGCTGATCAGCGACCTCCTGACCAGGCACGGAGCCAGCGACGTTCGCAGTCGTGCCGCGGCGGCCGAATACGTCTGTGCACTGGCCGTGCGTGCGCCAGTGTCCGGTCGCCCGCATCGCCTCATTGCAAGTTGAGGAGCCCGGCCAGGACGCGCTGCAGGATCTCCGGATCGTCCATCCGCCGCACCTTGCGCACGAGCTCACGATCGGGGACCGGCCGCGCCGGCATGTCTTCGGTGGTCGTGTTGGCTGCCGGGGCACACGACGAAATATCCACGCGCCGGACGCTAGCGTGCGGCCAATTACCTCAGGATTGCGAAGGCGTTACAGCCGATTTGGCGGACTAGTCGTCCTGATCGCCGTCGTCCCATCGCCAGTAGAAGCCAACCACTGTCTTTTCGAGAGAGCGCAGGTAGCGATGGACTGAATGCTGGCTATCGAGCGAGACGGCCTCGCGCTCCAGTACGCGGCCGTCGCCACCATCCCAGTGGGCCCACCAAACCCACCTCGGCAGCTTGTCCGGATGAAACTCGATCCGCATATCGAGATTGTCGACCTGCC
>DASQIW010000012.1:0-48293 GCA_035631375.1 Streptosporangiaceae bacterium | reverse complement strand
GGTGCGTTTGTCCCTGGATTAGGAAATAGACAGCGCGCAACTGAACCAATGCATGCCCGCCGGCCGTGAGGGTAGATGGGTGTGCCGGGCTCGGGGGACGCCCCTCGCGGTTCAGGGTCAGGCCGCGAACAGGAGTGACGGTCGGCCGCTTCCTCCGGGCCTGGCCTCTCCTACCCGCCGGCCTGGAGGCTAATGGGCGGCCTCGTACTGGCTCATCAACTCCGCACTGATACGGCCGCGCTCGGAAACCTGTATACCGTTCTCCTTCGCCCATGTGCGCACCGCAGCGCGGTCAACACGTGGCGCAGCCGAACGGCCGGGGCCGCCGCGATTCCGGCTTCTGCTTATCCGGCGGCCGGCCTCGATGTACGGGGCAATGTCACGTTCCAGCCTGGCGCGATTGTCTGAGCTCAGGTCAATCTCGTACGTCACGCCGTCGAGGCCGAACGTCACGGTCTCAGCGTCCGTCGATCCGTCGATGTCATCAGTAACCACTACTGCCACGTTCCTAGCCATAGCATTTATAGTCCCGGCACTTCTGACCGCTGTCAAAACAACGCGCGGATCGGCAAAATGAGATAGCGAATCGACTCTGAGTGCCTGCTTGCGGCAGATTCTGGAGGTCGGAGAGGGCCGGATCTATGCCGGTGCAGACGCTGACAAATCAGGCTGAACTGACCCGCAGCATCCGACGGGCGGGCGGCCAGGCAGCGTCGGCGGCTGGGGCCGATCGAAGCGATCCGTCGAAGACCGCGAAGTACCCACTCGCTGGAGTCATAAGTCCGTGCCGGAAAGGGAAAGAGTCAAGTCCGACGGCAGCAGCGCGATAGCGAACGTGACCGGACCACCTAGCAATCTGTCGTCCCGGGAGAAGTAATGCACAGAGTCGACGTGCAACTGGAAGATGACCTGACCGGCGGGCCAGCCGATGAGACCATCCAGTTCAGCCTGGACGGCCGGTCCTACGAAATCGACCTGAACTCTCGGCACGCAGCCGAATTCCGTCACCGGCTCGTGCCCTTCACCGAGCACGCCAGACTGGCTCGTCCCCAACGCCAGCGTGTCACCATCAGGTCAGCAGCCAGCCGCGAGCGGAGCCGGCAGATACGTCTCTGGGCCGAACAGCGGGGCTTCGCGCTCTCCCCGCATGGTCGGCTGCCGGGCAACGTCATCCAGGAGTACGAGCTCGAACACGGCGCGGACCGCGCTGGCGAGCCGACCCGGCGGCTCGCAGGGCAGCGCGGCGGCTCGGCCCGCCAGGCAAGGAAGGCCGGTGGCGGCAGTAGATCGCCCCGGCAGCGCACTGCGGCGCGCGGGGCGTTACGAAGGCCGCCCTCGAACAGGCCCGCGCTGCCGACTCAGCCTGCCCGCCGGTCGGTCGCCGGTCTTCAGGTAGGGCAAAGCGCGGGCATCCAGCGCAGGTACAATCCCCAGCGCGACCTGTGGCAGGAGGCCGGGTTGCCCGTGCCTATCCAGCACCGCCCGCAATCCCGGGTGTCCTAGCCGCCTGCTGCCCCCTCGCCGGGAAGGCAACCTGAATGCATGCGGACGCGAGCGGGCCCACCGACCGGCCTAGCCGGGCGGGGCCCAGCCTGGGGCTCCTCGCGCTCGGGCTGCTCCGGCGCCCCGTTTCGCTGGGCGGCCGCCTCGGGCTCGCTGCGGTCAATCTGGCTTGCCTGGCCGTACTTCTCGGCTTCCCTCATGCACACGGGATGGCCTTTGGTCCCTACCGGGTCGATCTTGATGTGTACCGGATAGGGAGCCGGGCCTGGCTGAGCGGCTTGCACCTGTACGGCCGGCTGCCGGCCACAATGTCGGGAGCCAGGCTGCCGTTCACCTATCCTCCGCTGGCCGCGATCGTGCTGGTGCCGCTGTCTGTGGTCCCGGTGGCGGTAGCGAGCACGGCGCTGACGTTGGCCTCAGCGGGGCTCCTGGCGCTGGTGCTGCGGGCGTGCCTGCGCAGCCTGGACCAGACCGGAGAGCGCGCAGACGGCTGGGCCGTCTGGTGGCTGCTGCCGCCGGCCCTCTTTCTCGAGCCGATTCGCAACACGCTCGATTACGGCCAGGTCAACATCGTGCTGATGGCGCTGGTTGCGGTGGACTGCCTGGCGCCATCAACGCGCTGGCCCCGCGGCAGTCTTGTCGGCCTTGCCGCCGCGATCAAGCTGACCCCGGCCGCCTTCGTGCTCTATTTCCTGCTGCGGCGGGACTGGCGGTCCGCCGGAACGGCTGCCGCGTCGTTCGTGGTCGCCACGGGCGCGGGGTTCCTGCTCGCCTGGCACGACTCGGTGCAGTACTGGACCAGGACGGTGTTCGATGCCAGCCGGGTCGGCGGGCTGCCGTACGCCGCCAACCAGTCCGTGGTGGGCGTCCTGACCAGGCTTGGGCTCAGCCATCCCGCGCTGGCCGGGGTCTGGCTGGTAGCGGCGGTTGCGGTCGTGATCGCGGCCTGGCTCGGCATGCGGAGGTCTTTCGCCGCCTCGCAGGACTGCCTGGCCCTGTCGCTCAACGGGTTCGCAGCGCTGCTCATCTCGCCGATCTCGTGGTCGCACCAGTGGGTGTGGTGCGTGCCAGCGCTCATCGCCCTGACGGCGGCTGGCCTGCGACAGCGCGCCTGGGGCGCGCTCGCCGCGGCGGGTGCGGGAGTTGTGATCTTTGCCGCCGGGCCGCAGTGGTGGTTCCCGCGCGGCCATCTCCGTGAGCTGGGCTGGTCTGCCTGGCAGCAAGTTGTCGGCAGCGCCTACGTTGGCTTCGCCGCGATGATCCTGGTCATCGCCGCGGTCGGGGTGTCGGGCGTGGCGGTGCGGGCGACACGCCCGCGCTCGGCCCGGCTAGCCGAGAGCTGACCGTCCGCACGCGGCGGAGGACGGCCCGGGTTTGCTCACTGTGCAGGTCCCTCGTCACCGCGCGGTGGTGCCGATCGCGCGCGCTCGCGAGCGCTGTCGATGACGTCCGCGACGGACATGCCCGCCGAGAGCGCGGCCGCGCGGGCATCAGCAAACTCCGGCTGCACGGTGACCGGCTCGCCATCGAGGAGTCCGCGCTTGACGCTCACCTGCTGACCGGCGACGTCGACCACCACGCTGTCCCGCGCCAGGGAGTGCCGCTCTACCTCGGTCACCCGGGCTCCGAGCGTGGTCGTCGCGCGGAACAACGCCCCCACCACCGAATCGACGGCATCAGCCTCGGTCAGGGCGCTGACGACCTGTGCGGGCCTGCCGCCCCGCATCGTCACTGCGGTCAGCCACGCGTCCATCGCGCCTGCCGACCGCAGTGCCTCCAGGGCGCCGGGCCACAGCCGCGGATCGAGATCGTCAACGGTCGACTCGACCAGCCGCAGCGTCGCGACCCGCCACGGCCGGGACGGGCCTGCCCGGTCCCCGGCTATGACTCGCAGGACGTTCGGATGCCCCGCCGTGTCCCTGCGGCCAGCACCGCAGCCGGCCGCCCTGACCACCATCGCGGGCAGCGGGCCCCAGCCCGTCGCGATAGCAGCTAGCAGCGCGGCACCTGTGGGAGTGCACAGCTCGCCTTCCCCCGGACCGGCGCTGACCGGCGCACCGACACCGCCAAGCAATGCGACAACCGCAGGGACGGGAACGGGCATCGTTCCGTGCGCGGCCGTCACCATGCCGCTGCCGAGGCCGACGACCGAGACCGTGATCGTCGCGGCGGTCTCGAGCAAGCCGAGCGAGTACAGCGCGGTCGCGGTGCCGGTCACGTCAGCAAGGGCGTCGAGCGCACCCACCTCGTGAAAGTGGATCTCTGCCACCGGAACGCCGTGCACCTGCGCCTCCGCGGCCGCGAGTAGCTCGAAGACCCGGACCGACAGCTGCCGTACCGGCTCCGGCAGCCTCGCCGCGTCGAGCACGGTCAGCACGTCCGGCAGCCCGCGGCGGACTGTGCTCGCCTCAGCCGTGACCACGGCCAGTCTCGCCCGCAGACCGTGCCTGCGCACATCGGCGACTTCGAGCGAGATGATCTCCTCCGCGGCGGCGCCCACGGAGGCGAGCGTCGCCTCGACAGCGTCGCGGTCGGCACCGGCGTCGAGCAGCGCCGCGAGGATCATGTCGCCGGCCGCACCACAACTCGCATCCACCCACAGACTGCTGTGGCTCTGGGAATCAGCGCTGGTCACGGCTTCGGCGCCGCGCGACGGGCGATGCGGGCCGCGCAGACCGCGGCACCGAACCCGTTGTCGATATTGACGACGCTGATGCCCGGCGCGCACGCGTTGAGCATCGTCAGCAGCGCCGCGATCCCGCCCAGCCCGGTCCCATAGCCCACGCTCGTCGGCACGGCGATGACAGGAACCCCCACCAGCCCGGCGATCACTCCTGGCATCGCGCCGTCTGACCCGGCGACCGCGACGATCGCATCGGCAGCAGCGAGAGTGTCCAGTTCCGCCATCAGCCGGTGCAGTCCCGCCACTCCGACATCGGCGACGAGCACCGCCGATACGCCGAACACCTTGATCGTCACGACGGCCTCGCGCGCAACCGGCAGGTCGGACGTGCCGGCCGTGACCACAACAACGGAGCCATGCGGCTCCGGCAGCGTTCCCACCACGACGGTCCCGGCCTCGTCGTCGATCCACGCGTCAGGGAAAGCGCCCTGGCATTCCGCCCGGGTTACCTCATCACACCGGGTTGCCAGCACCGCTCGGTCGGGGTGCGACCTGGACAGTCCCCGGAGTGACACGACCGTCTGCTCGGGCGTCTTGTGCGACGCCAGCACCACCTCGGGATCGCCGGTCCGGCGCAGCCGGTCGGTGTCCAACCGGATGTCGCTGCCAGGCCGGGTCATCTCGCCATCGTGCCATAATCGGGCCCGTGGTCTTGGACCAGGCAGATTCCGGGGCAGAGCTGCTCGCGTGGTTCTCAAGGAGCGCTTCCGTGCGGGTAGCGTTCTCCGGCGGCGTGGATTCCTCCCTGGTGCTGGCCGCAGCCGCGCGCGCCCTCGGCCCGGCCAGTGTCGAGGCGGTGACCGCGGTGTCGGAGTCCCTGCCGAGCGGAATGCTGACGGCAGCGCGGCAGCTCGCTGATTCGCTCGGAGTCTCCCATACCGAGCTGGCAACGCGGGAGCTCGACAATCCCGGCTACGCGGCCAACGGCGCCGACCGGTGCTACTTCTGCAAGGCCACGCTCATCGACTCGGTGGCGAGCCTCGGGGACGGGGCGCTGCTGGTCACCGGCACGAACGCCGATGACGTCCGCGCTGGCTGGCGGCCCGGCATCCGGGCTGCGGCCGAGCGTGGCGCCGGCACGCCGCTGGCCGATACGGGCATGACCAAGGCCGACGTCCGCCGCCTCAGCCGCAGCTGGGGCCTTCCGACCGCCGACCGCCCGGCGAGCCCCTGCCTGTCCAGCCGGATCGCCTACGGGGTGCCGATCACGCCTCGTCGGCTCGCCCGGGTGGATGCGGCCGAGCTCGCCGTGCGCGGCGTTCTCGGTGAGGCCGGCCTCGACATTCATGACCTGCGAGTGCGAGATCTCGGCGACGCGGTGCGGCTGGAGGTGGACGCCTCGGTCGTGCCCGCCGTCCGCCAGCTCGAGGCCGTCGGCCGGGCGATATCGGCCGCGGGCTTCGGGGCTGCCGCGGTCGAAGTGACCCCGTTCCGGTCCGGATCTATGAATGACACCTTGCCGTCGGACCAACGGTTCCGCTGACGCCTAGCGCGCCGCAGGCTCCTGCACAAGATCTCCACACAATGCTCACGGCCACGGCACACACTCCTGGTTAGTTGCTGGCATGAGCGCTGATACGACGGCACCACCCACTGCGGACACTGCACGGCGGCGTGCAGCACTGGAGGCCAGCTGGCGGCGGAAGGTCGATGAGGTGATCGCGCTGTCGAAGGCGTACTACGGCTTGGACAGCGGCAGCTTGGGACCCGTCAACCGGCGTCTACGCCGATCGCGCCGGCTTCGGGCCCGGATGGTTATCGCCCACGAGCAGCTCGCCGTCATCTCCGAAGCCCTGGCGAGGACGAGCGACCGGAGCTGACTTAGCCGACGGCGCCGCCCGCGCCAGCTCGGGAGGCGATTCGCCGGGGCTCCGCGGCATCCAGGTAAGGAATCGTCTGCGGTCCTTCTGGCAGGACGCAAACACGCGCGCCGGAGCCGAGCCGCCGGCACTCAGCCGCGATGGTCTCGCTGATGTCAGCGGTCTGGCTCAGGTGCGCATCAGCCAGCTCGGCGTCCGACAGGTACGACGTGTGCATGACCACCCGCGCGCGGGTCTGGATCTGCGCCTGGATCTGCACCTGCCACTGGTCGGGAATGGTAACCGTCCGGCCGGCGATGTCGTCGAGCAGGCGCTGCGGAGAGGCGGCGGACCTGAGCACGTCCCGGTAGGACCCGTGGTCGGGATAGCCGTCGCGGCACTCGGCTGCGCAGATGATCATTCCTCCGTCGGCGATGATCCGGCTCGCCGCGGACATGCCCTTGACGGACTGATAGAGGTTCTGGTCGAGCGGGTAGCCAGAACCGGTCGTCACCACGATGTCAAACGGCGCGGGAAGCGGCCGCATGGCGAGCTGCCGGGCGAGCCGGACGGCTGCGGCGTGCATGGCAAGGACGTCGCCGCCGAATGCGGCGACGATCTGCTGACGCCGGTTGAGGACGACATCGAGCGCGAAAGTCACGCCGGTGGCCGCCGCGATCGCCCGCACGTCGTCATGGATCGGGTTACCTACTGTGACGCCCCAGGTCGCCTGTGGGTGGCCGATCCGGGCGGCGTCGTGCAGGACGAGAGTCGTGTCAAGACCCGCGAGACCGGGCGCGACCATCTTGGGCCCGCCGGAGAAGCCGGCGAAAAAGTGCGGCTCGACGAAGCCGGTCGTGATCTTCACATCTGCCCTGAGCCACTCGGTGTTGAGCCAGACGGGCACGTCCTTGCCGAAGGTGCCGGCCCAGGTGAGGCTGCGCTGGTCGCGGGAGTCGTGGTTGACGATCCGGACCGAGTCGACGACCTCGTCGCCGAGCATGGCACGGAGCTCGGCGTCGGTGTTCGCCCGGTGGGTGCCGGTCGCGACCAGGATGACGATGTCGCGGCTGTCGATGATCCCGTCCAGCTCGCTGAGTACCGCAGGAATCATCAGGTGCCGTGGCTGCGGGCGGGTGCCGTCGCAGACCGAGATGGCAACCGTCTGGCCGGGGCGGACGCGCTCGCGCAGCGGCGCGCCGCTGACCGGCGCGCGCAGTGATTGTGTCAGCGCGGCCGCGCTGTCGGGCACCGCCGGGGCGTCCTGCGGGTAGACGACCACCGCGTCGTCGGGCACCACGATGTCTAGGCCGTTGTCCCCGTAAGACAGCCGAACCTGCACGGTCATGCCTGTACGGTAACGGAGCCGGCCAGCCGCTGGGGCAATCGATCAATGCACAGCGCATAGTGCCCGCCAGCCTTGTACTATAGCGGACGCTAATGCAGACATACAGGGCAAATGAGATGGGACGGCAGGGCGGGAGCGGCCCTGCTCCCGCAGCGCTCGGCGGCCGAGGCGGGGACCACGGCGAGCGCAACTTCCGGCCGGACATTCAGGGTCTGCGCGCGCTCGCCGTCACCATGGTGCTGATCTACCACCTCTATCCGTCCCTGCTGCCTGGCGGCTTCGTCGGTGTCGACGTGTTCTTCGTGATCTCGGGTTACCTGATCACGGGCCAGCTGTGGCGGGGGGTCCAGCGCACCGGCAAGGTCGCTCTCGTCGAGTTCTGGGGGAGGCGGGCGCGTCGGCTCGTGCCCGCCGCCGCGCTCGTGCTGGCAGTGACCTGGCTGCTCTCCCGGCTCGTGCTCCCCGCTACTCAGCTGGCGAACACCGCCCAGCAGATCCGGGCGAGCGCGCTGTATTTCCAGAACTGGCAGCTCGCGCACGACGCAGTCGATTACCTCAAGTCGAGTGACGCGGCCAGCCCCGTCCAG
This sequence comes from Streptosporangiaceae bacterium, assembly GCA_035631375.1. Taxonomy (GTDB): domain Bacteria; phylum Actinomycetota; class Actinomycetes; order Streptosporangiales; family Streptosporangiaceae; genus JAJYUU01. The sequence continues at coordinate 40,373 of DASQIW010000012.1, read as the reverse complement.
CATTTCTGGTCGCTGTCGGTCGAGGAGCAGTTCTATCTGGTGTGGCCGCTGCTGTTCCTGGCGGCCGGACTTTTGGCCCGCCGGCATTCGCGCCGGGCCTGGCACGTGACCGCGGCATGCCTTGCCGCTGTGCTGGTGGTCGGATCGCTTGCCTACTCGGTCTACGACACGCGGACCGACCCGCAGGCCGCCTATTTCGTCACCACGACGCGGATGTGGGAGCTCGGCATGGGCGGTCTCCTCGCCCTCATGCCTGAGCGGCTGAGCAGCGCGGTCGGCCGGCATGGCTGGCTAGGCTGGGCCGGCCTGTGCATGGTGCTCGCTTCGCCGTTCGCGCTGCGCGGCACGGCAGCGTTCCCCGGCGCCGTCGCGCTGCTGCCCACGGCCGGTGCCGTTCTGCTCATTGCGGGCGGCTCGGCCCACGCCCGGCTTGGTCCGGCACGGCTGACGTCGCTGCGGGCGATGGTGTTCCTCGGCGGCATCTCCTACTCGCTGTACCTGTGGCACTGGCCCATCATCGTGCTGTACACGAGCTACTTCGGCAGGCCAGTCGACGCGCGAAGCGGTCCGGCACTCGCTGCCCTGGCGGTGCTGCTGTCCTGGCTGACCAAGATGGTCGTGGAAGACCGGGTCCGGCTGTCGCGAATCCTCGCCGGGCATGGCTGGCGGTCGGTGTCCACCGCACTGGCGGCGGTCGTCCCGGCCGGCCTGGTGTCCGCGTACCTGTTTGCCCTGCCAGCGGGGTGGAATGGCGCGCTTGGCGCCAACTATCCGGGCGCCGCAGCGCTCGCCCACCCGGCCATGCACGTGCGGCCAGAGCCTGTCCGCCCGCCGCTGGCGACCCTGCAGGCAGCGATCCCGCAGTACTGGCAGCAGGGCTGCCTCGACTATTCGGCAGCACCCAAGGTCTGCGTCTACGGCGATGTCCACAACCCGGTCCTGACGGTAGCGCTCGTCGGCGACTCGGTTGCCGGGAACTGGTTCCCGGCACTCGAGCAGATCGCCCAGAAGCGCCATTGGAAGCTGGTCACCGACCTGCACGCCAGCTGCACGTGGACCGCCACGGTCATCATCAACCGGCAGACCAACGCCCCTTATACGAAGTGCCATGCCTGGGGTGTCACCGTGCTGCATGATCTGCTCACCAAGATCCGGCCCGATGTCGTCATCACCTCCGAGCTCGCCGAAAGGGGATCAGTCAGCCACCCCAGGCCGGGGCCACAGGCCTACGCCGATGTCGCTGCGGGGATGGCACAGTACTGGCGGCAGCTGGAGGAGAGCCAGATCTCCGTGGTCGCCATGCGCGAGACGCCAACGATCAACACGATTGTGCCGGGCACTTGCGTCGCCAGGTACGGGCCGTCTTCACGGGCGTGCGACGTGCCCACGTCAGCGGCCGTCCTGCCTGATCCCCCTACCGAGCTGGCGGCACGACTGCTGGGCGGGACCGCCAAGGTGATCGACATGACGTCGCTCATCTGCGGGCCGACCACGTGCTCGCCGGTTGTCGGGAACGTCATGGTGTACATGGACCGCGATCATCTGACCAGCAGCTACTCCACGACGCTGGCCCCGTTCCTGGAGCCAAGGCTGCTGCACAGCGTCCCAGCTCTCACCCAGGCCGGCTAGGACACCCCGTCCGCAGCTGCCCCCGCGCGCAGCACGTACTTGAGCACCTTGCCGGCCGCATTGCGCGGCAGCTCAGCCACGATCACCACGTCGCGGGGGACCTTGAAGTGGGCCAGCCGCTCCCGGCAGAAAGCGATGATCTCGGCCGGGTCGATCTCGGCCCCTGGCCGCGGGATCACGTGCACGCGGCAGACCTCGCCCAGCCGCTCGTCCGGCACTCCGACAGCCGCCGCCTCCGAGACCTTCGGGTGCCTTGTGATCAGCTGCTCGACCTCTGCCGGGTAGACGTTGAACCCGCCGACAATGAACATGTCTTTCAGCCGGTCGGTGATGCGCAGGTTGCCGTCGTCGTCCAGGCAGCCGATGTCGCCGGTGTGCAGCCAGCCGCCAGCGTCGATAGCCGCCGCGGTGGCCTCAGGGTCCCCGAAGTATCCGCGCATGACGTTGTAGCCGCGCACGAGCACCTCACCAGCCTCGCCTGGGGGCAGCCGGGTGCCGTCCTGGCTGGCGATAGCGACCTCGGTTCCCTCGATCGGCCTGCCGACGGTCGACGCGATGGTCTGCGGGTCGGCGTGCGGGTCGCCGACGGTGACGGTTCCGCAGGCCTCCGTGAGACCGTAGGCGATGACGACGTCAGGGAAAAGCTCCGCTCGCATTCGCTCGACGAGGGCAACGGGAACGACCGCCGCTCCGGTCACCGCCAGGCGCAGTGAGCTCAGGTCTGCGCGCCCGGCGGCCGGGTGGTCGAGCAGCGAGGCGTACAGCGTCGGCGGCCCGGGCAGCACGGTGACCTTCTCGTCACTGACGAGCTGCAGCGACCGGGCGGGGTCGAATACCGCCTGCAGCACGAGTGTCGCGCCGGTGATCAGGCAGGCCAGCAGGCCGGCCTTGTAGCCGAACGTGTGGGACAGCGGGTTGACGACCAGGTAGCGGTCGCCGCGGCGGAGCCCCACACCGGCGCTCCACGCCTCGTACACGGCCACGTTCTGACCGTGTGCCGTCATTGCCCCCTTCGGCCGCCCGGTCGTGCCGGAGGTGAAGAACATGTCGGACACGTCGTCCGCGCCGACCGCGTCGAGGCGAGCGGTGACTAGCCCGGCAGCCACCACGTTCCCTCTCAGGAGGAAATCCTCGTAGGGGTGCGCATCGCCGTCACTGGTCTCCCCCAGGGTCACCACGTCGAGCCGGGCCGGCAGGTCGCCGGCCGCGCGCAGCATGCCGAGGTAGTCGTTGCCCAGGAATCCGTTGTCGACCAGCAGCAGGCGCGCGCCGCTGCGGGTGAGGATCCAGCTCGCCTCGTCGCCCTTGTACCGGGTACTGACCGGGACGAGCACCGCACCCGCTGACACCGCCCCGAGCGCGGCCACGACGAAACGGTGCCCGTTGCCTGCCCACACCGCGACCCGGTCGCCCTTTTCCACTCCGCTCGCGATCATCGCGGCCGCGCAGCGCCGGACTTCGGCCGTCAGCTGCCTGAAGGTCCAGCGCAGGTCACCGTCGACGAGCGCCTCGGTGTCAGCGAACTCTGCCCCGGCCCTGGCCAGCAGCTGCGGCAGGGTGTTGGCGAGCAGCGCGGCCATCGCAGTCCTCGGAGTCGGCGGGTCCGGAACACTCTAGCTCTCCGATCAGGACAGTTGGTACGGTCGGGCCATGCCCGAGGCCTACCTGGTGGACGCCGTCCGGACGCCGGTCGGGAAGCGCGGCGGTGGCCTGGCGGCGGTCCACCCGGCCGACCTCGGCGCCGCGGTGCTGACCGCCCTCGTCGACCGCACGGGGGTCGACGCGGAGGCAGTCGAGGACGTGATATTCGGCTGCGTCGACACTGTCGGCCCGCAGGCGGGTGACATCGCCAGGACCGCGTGGCTGGCGGCCGGTCTGCCCGACCATGTGCCCGGTACCACGGTCGACCGGCAGTGCGGCTCGTCTCAGCAGGCAGTGCACTTTGCCGCCCAGGCCGTGATGTCCGGAACGGCGGACGTCGTCATCGCCGGCGGCGTCCAGAACATGAGCGCCGTCCCCATCTCCTACGCCATGACGGCAGGACAAGCGCTCGGCTTCAGCGATCCGTTCAGCGGCTCGGTGGGATGGCAGCGGCGCTACGGCGACCAGGAGATCTCGCAGTTCCGGTCCGCCGAGATGATCGCTGAGAAGTGGGACATCAGCCGGGAGGACATGGAGCAGTTCGCTGTCACCTCGCACGAACGGGCGCTGCGGGCGGCGGCCGAGGGACGATTCGACCGGGAGATCGTGCCGGTGTTCGGGCTGACCGCGGACGAGACGCCGCGGCCGCCGGACTGGGCGAAGATCCGGTCGCTGCCGACGCTCGTGGAGGGCGGCCGGCTGACCGCGGCGGTGTCAAGCTCGATCGCGGACGCGGCCGCCGCGCTGCTCGTGGTGAGCGAGGCAGGCCTGGCCACCCACGGGCTGACGCCACGGGCCAGGATCCATCACATGTCAGTCCGCGGCGCCGACCCGGTCTGGATGCTGACGGCGCCGATCCCGGCGACGGCCCACGCGCTGGGAAAGTCCGGGCTGACGCTCGCCGACATCGACCTGGTCGAGATCAACGAGGCGTTCGCGTCGGTCGTCCTCGCCTGGGTCACCGACACGGGCGCTGACCCGAGGCGAGTGAACGTCAACGGCGGCGCGATCGCCCTCGGCCACCCGCTCGGCGCCACCGGCGCGCGGCTGGCCACCACGCTGCTGCACGAACTGGAGCGCACCGGCGGCCGGTACGGCCTGCAGGTCATGTGCGAAGGTGGCGGGCAGGCCAACGTCACGATCCTCGAATGCCTCAGCTGACCTGGCCCTGGCCCAGCCCCATGGACAACCCGGTTGACTTCAGCGGACGTGCGGTCGTCGTCACCGGGGGCACGCGCGGCATCGGCCGCGTGATCGCTCAGAGTTTCCTCGCCGCCGGTGCTGACGTGCTCGTCTGCGCGCGGACGGAGCCGGAGAGCCTGCCTGCCGCTGCCGGGCGTGCGGCCGAATTCACCCGCGCCGATGTGCGAGTTCCCGAGCAGGCTAGCGGGCTGGTCGACGCCGCGGTTGCTGCGTTCGGGCGGCTGGACGTGCTGGTCAACAACGCGGGCGGGACCCCCAATGCGGAGGCGGCCGTCGTGTCGCCGCGATTCGTCGAGCGAGTCGTGGCGCTGAACCTGCTCGCGCCGTTCTATGTGGCCCAGCCGGCCAATGCCGTCATGCAGCAGCAGGACGGCGGTGGCACGATCGTCAGCATCGGCAGCGTGTCCGCCCACCAGCCGGCCCCGCTCAGCGCCGCATACTCGGCCGCCAAGGCTGGCCTCGTGCAGCTGACGCGCTCGCTCGCGCTGGAATGGGCGCCGAAGGTCCGCGTCAACCACATCACGGTCGGTCCGATCCTGACCGAGAACGCGGCTCTGCACTACGGCGCGGACGGCGGCGCGGCGGTCGCCCGGGCAATCCCCATGGGCCGGCTAGCGGTGCCGGCCGACGTCGCGGCGGCGTGCCTGTACCTCGCCTCGCCGCTGGCTGCGTATGTGACCGGCGCGGACCTTGCGGTGCACGGGGGCGGCGAGATCCCGGCCCGGTTCCTCGCCGCTCAGCCGTCAATGACGGTTGACCGCGATCGTGGCCGGGACAGGTGAGCGTGCCGGTTACCCTGGCCGGTGGCCGGTTAGTGCTGCCTGGTTCTGGCCGGGCTGGCCCGGTGTGGCGTGACATGAGGAGTTAGCTGCGTGAGCGTGCCGGAAAGGGACACCGGTGAGACCGCCGTGAGCCCGGCGGTCGCTGCCGCGGCCGCGCCCAAGGAAGCCGATCCGTGGAGCGATCCTCGGCTTCCCTGGAATGGCAAGCCGCGGGCAGCTGACATCGTCTGCTGGCTCGGCATCGTCCTGTCCGGGGTGTTCTACTGGGCGCTCCTGCCGCTGCGGGTCTCGCTGGTGGGCACCCACCCCGTGGTGGCCGAACTGCTGAATGGCGGCACCGAGTCGATCATCTCGGCGGCCGCCTTCGCCCGCACCGGGCACGGAACGCTGGCCGTGGTGGTGCTCGCCGCGCTGCCGGGACTGATCAAGTTCGATGCCCTGTTCTGGTGGGCGGGGCGGCTGTGGGGCGAGCGCTTCATCATGGCCCTGCCCGGCAGCAGGCGCGCAGCCAGGCACATGCCGCGCATCCGGCGGACCGGCCCCAGGTTTACCTGGCCGGCCATGGTGATCAGCGCCTTCCTGCCGATCCCCAGAGCGATCATTTTCGTCATTGCCGGCTGGACCGGCATGCGGCTGATCACTTTCCTCGTCCTGGACGCGATCGGCGCGCTGCTATGGACCGGCATGCTCGCGGGCCTGGGGTACACCCTGGGTCACCGCGCGGTCGTCGCAGCTCAGACCGTCTCGCATTACAGCTGGTGGTTCACTGCGGGAATCGTGGCGCTGACGGTCGTGTTCATCGTGCGCTCTCAGCGTCGGCCGATGGCAGAGCCTGCAGGTCCGCCTGACCCCCCGCCGGACGATCCGCCTGGCTGAGAAAGGACCGAGTGTGCCCGAATCCGATGTCACGCCGGCCATGGCGCGGCGCTGCTTCCGCAGGGCCGAGCCGATTCACGCGGTGATCTACTTCACGCCCCACCGCGCTGACTGCTACGCGAAGACCGGGATCACCGACCAGCGGATGGCCTACTTCGCTTCGCGCGCGGCGGCCATGGGTGCGGTACCGGCCGAGACAGTCATCGCGACGTTCTTCAACTTCAACCCCGGACTTGTCCGGCGCGCGATTCCCGCTGCATGGCAGGTCACCACGCCAGCGCACGTGCTGGCCGCCCGCCTCGAGGCTGTCGACCGGTCCCTCCGTCAGGCCTGGGGCAAGGACGTGGACGGTGCGGCAGTGCGCGAGGCGGCAGGCCTAGCCCGGCGGGCCGCCGAGCTAGCGATCACCCGGCCGGAGGGCCGGCCCCTTTTTGCCAGCCATGCTGCCCTGCCGTGGCCCCAGCACCCGCACCTCGTGCTGTGGCATGCGCAGACGCTGCTGCGGGAGTACCGCGGCGACGGTCATGTCGCGCTGCTCCTGAGCGAGGGCCTCGACGGCCTCGGGGCACTGATCACCCACGCCGCCACGGGCAGCATCACCGCCGAAGCACTGCGCACCAGCCGCGCCTGGAGCAAGGAGGACTGGGCAGCAGGCGAGGGTCGCCTCCGCGCGCAGGGCTGGCTCGAACCCGGCCCTCAGCTCGCCTTGAGTGAGGACGGCAAACGCCGACGGCAGTCCGTCGAGGACCAGACCGACGAGCTCGCGATCTTTCCGTACGAAGCCATCGGCGAGGCCGGCTGCATTCGGCTCGCCGAACTGGCCGCGCCCCTTTCGGCGGCGATCACAGCCGCCGAACTCGGCTTCCCCACGGCCCTGGCCACTCGGTACACGGAGAATCCATGAGTGCCGCGGTCTGGGACCAGGAGTTCTTCCGTCGTCGCGCGGCCGGGGAGCCTGACAGTCCCCGGCCGGCCGAATCTTCCTATGCCGGACCCATGGTCCCCTCCTGCGCGACGATTGCTGAGCTGTTGCTGGCTCGCGCGGCTGATGACAACACCGCGTTGCTCTTCGAAGACCAGCGATGGAGCTGGCGCGAGTTAGTGCAGGAAGCGGCGACACGCTCGGCAGTCCTCCGGCAGCTTCGGCCGAGAGACCGTCCGTGGCACGTCGGTGTGCTGCTGGAAAACACACCGGAATACGTGTTCCTCATCGCCGGGGCGGCGCTCTGCGGGGCGACCCTGGTCGGCGTCAACCCGACCCGGCGCGGCGCGGAGCTTGCCGCGGACATCGGCGGCACCGACTGCACCATGATCGTGACTGACCACGCCTACGGGGGCCTCCTCGACAGCATCGGTCACGATGTGTCGCAGATCCTCGACGCCAGCGGCACCGACTACGCAAGGCTGCTCGCCGGGCACCGAGGGGCCCCGGTGGAGGCCACAGCTGAGGGGCTCGATCCGCGCTCGACGTTGCTGCTCCTCTTCACGTCCGGGTCGACCGGCGCACCGAAGGCGGTGATCTGCTCGACCGGGCGGTGGGCGTTCATCTGCCAGGTGACCCCGCTCCAGTTCACCGCTGCGGATGTGGCCTACAACGCGATGCCGATCTTTCACGGCAACGCGCTGATGGGCTCCCTCGGCCCCTGCCTGGCAAACGGCGCGGCCTTCGCGATGCGCCGCCGGTTCTCTGCCTCCGGTTTCCTGCCTGACATCCGCAGATTCGGCGCGACCTTCTTCAACTACGTCGGCCGTTCACTCGCCTACGTGCTCGCCCAGCCCCCGCGGCCGGAGGAGGCAGACAACAAGCTCCGCTTCGGCTTCGGCACCGAGGCATCGGCTCGCGACCGCGCCGCGTTCTCTCAGCGCTACGGGTGCCCGCTGCTGGAGTCGTACGGCTCCTCCGAGGGCACGTGCTACATCATCCACACACCCGACACTCCCGATGGCGCGCTCGGCGTCCCGCAGCAGGGATTCGTGGTGGACATCGTCACCGCCGACGGCGAGGAGTGCCCGCCGGCCCGTTTCGACTCAAGCGGCGCGATGCTCAACGCCGAAGAAGCAATCGGCGAGATCGTGTCCCGCGGAGCTGCGGCGCGCTTTGAGGGCTACTACAGAAATCCCGTTGCCACCGAGCAGCGACTCCGCGGCGGCGACTTCTGGACGGGCGACCTCGGCTACCGCGATGACGCCGGGTTCTTCTGGTTCGCCGGACGGACGGCGGACTGGCTCCGCGTGGACTCCGAAAACTTCGCGGCCGCTCCGGTCGAGCGGATCCTGAGCGGATTCCCTGGTGTCGTTGCAGCAGCTGTCTATCCGGTGCCCGATCCGGTCACCGGAGATCAGGTGATGGCCGCCCTCGAGATTCCCCTCGACGACTTCGACCCGGCCGCCTTTGGTGCGTTCCTGGCTGAACAAGCCGACCTCGGCACCAAGTGGGCCCCGCGCCTGGTCCGGATCACCGCAGGCCTTCCGCTCACGGCCACCCACAAGATCAGTAAGCCGACCCTGCGCCAACTGCTGTGGAACGGCGACGATCCGGTCTACGAGCACACCAGCGAGGGATACGTGCTCATGTCACCGGACCGCAGGGCCGCACTGGAAGGCGAATACGCAGCGCACGGCCGGGATCATCTGCTGCGGCTCTGACCGTCCGCGCGCCGCAGGCGGCGTGATACCTACCGGCCGGCCCGGTGAGCTCCGGTGATAAACAGCGCCACGACGGCCGGCTCGGATCCCCGATTGGTCCAGCGGTGACGCGTCCCGTTCTGCACCACGGTATCTCCTGGGCGCAGCACCTTCTCGGCTCCGTTATCGAGCTCGAGGATCACCTGACCCGAGAGAACCACCTCGAAGTCGATCGTGTCGGTGGTGTGCATGCCTGGGTTGTCGGCCTCCATGTGGCCCACGAGGCCCGGCAGCTTTTCCTCCACCTCGGCCAGCGCGGACTCAATGTCCAGCTCGACAGGGACCGAGGCGGTCGCCGGCGGGACAGTGAACAGCCCGAAGCGATAACCACCCACCGGCGGGAAATACGTCTGCTGCGGCGTCGGGGCGCCGTCATCTGGAAAGGTCGGCGGCTGATCGGCACCCCACAGGAGATGAAATGCGCCGCCGGGGATCAACGCGACAGTCACCGGCTCGACGAGCCCATCAGAAGCGAACACGGCCTTCCCGGCATCGTCGTGACCAGTGACTACCCGCCGTACGGTCATAGTGGTCTCCTTTCAGACCTGGTCGAGCTAGTAGCTCAGCTGTTCTTCCCAGTGGGCGCCGCGCCCTTCTGGGGTGAGGTCGTAGAGATTCCAGAGCGGTTCGAGGGTTCCGACGTGACGAGGCTCCTGGCCGGGATCTGCTGGTGCAAAGAAGAGCTCCGAGCCCCAGAAATGGCGGATCCACTGCCCATCGCGGTGGAAGACGTTCAGCATCGGCTGCTGATCACCTTCGGCAGCCTCCGCGAGGTAATCACGGTTATAGGTGTTCCCCGCGGACGACAAGACGCGTATTCGCTGCCAGCCGCGCTGGGCAGCGAACTCGAGGACACGCTCGAGCGGGGACTTGGCAGCGACCGCAAGATTGATGTGCTGCGACGCGTGCTCTGCCGCGCCGTCCAGCTGATCGATGAATGCCGTGCACGACGCACACGGCCAGTCGGCAGCTGGCAGCGCCGAAGTCTGGCCACCCGGCGCCTCGGGACGGTCGTCGTCCCTGCCGCGCGGAAACATCATGCTGTAAATCACCAGCGAGTCCTTGCCCGGTGCGAACAACTCGGACAGCCGTATGTCGGCTGGCTGGCCGTCGGCTCCGAGCCCCTGGAAGACATAGTCCTCCGGCACCATCCCGCCCGGTGGCAGTCGGCGCCGCGCGGCGGCCACGGCCTCCATGGCACGACGCAGCTCGATTTCCTGCTCCAGGAGCCGTCCCCGCGCGGCCCGGTACTCTGCAGACTCTCCAGGGAATGCAACAGCCACAAACTCCTCCACGACGGTGGTAGTGACGGAACCTCAGCTCAGCTGGCTCCCGGTGCGCTCGAATGCGCTGCCAGCGTGCGCCAGCCAGGTGTCGTCCAGTTCGTGAACGGAGGAACAGCCCATGAGCTGCATCGACCGCTTCATCTCTGCGCGCAGCGTTTCGAGCACGTGAGAGACGCCGTCCTGCCCGCCCAGCGCAAGGCCCCATACGTACGGACGCCCAATCAGCACTGCTTTCGCGCCCAGGGCTAGCGCCTTCAGCACATCACTGCCGCGACGCACGCCGCCGTCGACCAGGATCTCCATGCGGTCGCCCACGGCCGCGACGACCTCCGGCAACACGTCGATTGTCGCCGGTGCTCCGTCGAGCTGACGGCCCCCGTGATTAGACACGACTACACCATCGCACCCGAGCTCGAGGGCCCTGCGGGCATCCTCGGCTGTGAGCACTCCCTTCACGAGCACCGGTCCATCGAAGTTCTGCCGCACCCAGGCGACGTCCTCCCACGTCGGCGAGTTCGACTCCCTGTACCCCATCTCCGGCATCGACATCGGTACGCCGTCACGCGTCATTCCGGCCGTATTGGCAAGCTGAAACGGCATGCCATCGCGGACGTAGCGGGCGAGCCAGAACGGCCGTGGCGCAACCTGAGGACCGAGCTTGAGAGCATTCGCGACGTTCACGCGCATCGAATAGCTGAATCCGTTACGCCAGTTTCGCTCCCGCTTCGATCCCACCTGGGTGTCGACGGTCGCAACGATGGCCTGGTAGCCGGCCGCCTTCGCCCGGTTCACGAGGTTCTCCATGCCAGGGCGGCCCATGAACCGGTACAGCTGAAACCAGTGCCGGTCAGGCGAACTCTCGGCGATCTGTTCGAGCGAGAAACCCGATGCCGAGCTCGCGATATGGATCGTGCCAGCGGACGCGGAAGCACGTGCCACGCCAATGTCTGCGTGCGGATGGATCAGCCTGAGGCCGCCGCAGGGAGCGGCGAGAACAGGGAAGGAGATGCTCTGCCCGAACAGTGTCGTCGACAGCTTGGGCTCCTCAACCCAGACGCCCATCCGGGGACTGAAGCGCAGGTCGCGGAAGCCCTCCGTATTCCGGCGCATCGTGACCTCGTCCTCGCTGCCGCCATCCACGTAATCGAAGACAGCCCGCGGCAGCGTCCTCCTCGCCAGGCGCCGTGCGTCCTCGTAGTTGAGGACCTTGGCAAGCCGAATTCGCTGGAACTTGCTCAACGCCATCTCCTGCTCCTCAGCGATCAGCGCGCCTGGCGTCATCCAATAGTGGCAGCAGGCCCGCCTCGCGGCCAATCTCGGTGCGCAGGCCGCTCACCGGCCCGAGCAGCAGCTGGGTGGACTTGGCGCGCTTGAAGTACAGGTGCGCCTCGTGCTCCCAGGTCACCCCGATCCCGCCGTGCAGCTGGATCATCTCCGCTGTGACCTCGAGGAACGTCCGGGAGCAGTGCAGCACTGCGAGCGGTGCCAGCACGGCCAGCCCGGCCGGGTCAGCGGCCGCGGTCCAGACCGCGGCCCGCGCGGTCGCGTGCGCGGACTCGACGGCCACAGCCAGGTCCGCGGCACGGTGCTTGAGTGCCTGGAAGGAGCCGATCTGCCGCCCGAACTGGCGCCGGGTCTTGAGGTAATCGACCGTGACGTCAAGGCAGTGCCTGGCTGCTGCGACGCACTCCGCGGCCAGCATGACCCGGTGCAGTGCGATCGCTGGAGCCACCGGGCCTGCCGGCACCGCAGGCGCGCGGTCGAAGCGCACCACCGCCTGGCGCCGGGTCTGGTCCAGCGTCTCCAGCGACTCGACGCTCGCGTCGGCGGATTGCACCGCCAGCAGCCGGTCACCGGCGCGGACGAGCAGCAGGCCGGCAGCAGCGCCGTCGACCACGTTGCGGGCAACGCCGCTGACGGTGCCGCCGGCTAGCGTCACCTCAGCGTCCAGCGCGAGCGCGCCGATCAGCGAGCCATCGGCCAGGCGCGGCAGATAGCGTTCCTGGGCCTGGCTGGCCTCGGTCGAGGACAGGCCCGCCAACGCGAGCGCCACGACCGCGGTGGACAGGTACGGCGAGGGCAGCAGGACCCGGCCTAGTTCCTCGACCGCGACGGCGACCTCGCCCGGCCCGGCGTTCACGCCGCCGTACTCCTCGGGCACGGCCAGGGCGGTGAGGCCGAGATCGGAGCTGAGCCGCTCCCAGGTCGACCGGTCGTAGCCGGATACGCCGGCCATCGCGGCCCTGACCTGCTCTGGCGTGGCGTGCCGGCGGACGAAGGCACGGATCGACTCGCGCAGCGCGGCCTGCTCTGAGGTGTCGGCGAACCGCATCAACGCGGCTCGCGTGGCAGACCGAGCCTGCGCTCGGCGATCACGTTGCGCTGGATTTCCGAGGAGCCGCCGTAGATGGTCTCGGCCCGGCCGAACAGGAACATCCGCTGGGCGTTATCGAGCTCGTACTTCGGTCCCGTGACGGTGGCCGCTGCGCCCGCTACGTCCACGGCCAGCTCACCCAGCCGCTGGTGCCAGGGACCCCAGATCAACTTGTTCACGTTCGCCTCGGTGCCCTGCCCGCGGCCAGGTTGCGGCTGCAGCGTCGCCAGGGTCGTGTAGCGCATCACCTGCAAGCCGATCCATGCCTCGACGATCCTGGCGGACAGGTCCGGGTCGTCGATCGCCCCGGTCTCCCTCGCCGTGGCGAGCACGGCCTCGAATTCGCGCCGGAAGCCCAGCTGCTGCCCGAACGTCGACACCCCTCGCTCCACGGCGAGGGTGCCCATCGCCACCCGCCAGCCGTCGCCCGCCGCGCCCACGATGTCGCCGGCTGCTGTCCTGGCGTCGTCGAAGAACACCTCGTTAAATTCAGAGGTCCCGGTCAGCTGGACGATCGGCCGCACCTCGATGCCCGGCTGCCGCATCGGCACCAGCAGGTACGACAGCCCGTGATGCCGCTCGGCCGCTGGATCGGTGCGCGCGAGCACGAAGCACCAGTCCGCGATGTGCGCCAGCGAGGTCCACACCTTCTGGCCGTCCAGGTGCCATTCCCCGCCATCGAGCCGGGCTCGCGTCGCCACCGCAGCAAGATCGGAGCCTGCGCCGGGCTCTGAGTAGCCCTGGCACCACAGCTGAGTGCCGGCGATGATGCCGGGCAGGAACCTGGCTCTCTGCTCCGCCGTGCCGAACATGAGCAGTGTCGGCCCCAGCAGCTGCTCACCCATGTGACCGACGCGGGCCGGGGCACCCGCCCTGGCGTACTCCTCATGGAAGATCCGCTGATACGGCCACGGCAGGCCGCGGCCGCCGTCGCTCTTCGGCCAGCCCAGCCCGATCCAGCCGGCCTCGCCGAGCCGTCGCTCCCAGGCCATCCGCTCCTCGACGAACTCGTGCTCGCGGCCCGGTCCCCCGCTGCCCACCAGCACCGCGAACTCACCCGCCAGATTCGCAGCCAGCCAGCCAGCCACCTCGGCGCGGAAGGTCTCCTCCTGTGGCACCGGCACGGTCAGCTTGCCCAGCCGTGCACGGCGCCGGTCGTGGGTGCCGATCTAGTGGGGCTATAGGCCCACCAACGAGGCACCCATGAATGCGCCGGCCTGCTGCGGCTGATCACCGGGTCGCCTCTTCGTCGTGGTGCCGGGCGTCCCGCATCGACCGGGCGTCGTGCCCCGCCAGCGAGTCGGCGCCGATCTCGGCATTGTGCGCGTGGGCGAGGTGGTGCAGGCCGAACACCGAGTCCATGCCGACCTGCAGGCCCATCGCGTCCTCGGCCTGGTTCACCGCCTTCTTCGTCAGCGCCAGACCCAGCCGCGGCATCGCGGCGATCTTGGTAGCCAGCGCCGTCACCTCCCCCGCGAGCTGGTCACGCGGCACCACCCGGTTGATCATGCCGAGCTCGTGCGCGCGAGCAGCGCTGATCCGCTCGCCGAGGAACAGGAACTCCTTGGCCTGCCGCGGCCCCATCACCCACGGGTGGGCGAAGTACTCCACGCCCGGGATCCCCATCCGCACCACCGGGTCGGCAAAGAACGCGTCGTCGGACGCGACGATCAGGTCGCACACCCACGCCAGCATCAGGCCGCCCGCGATGCACGCGCCGTGCACCTGGGCGATCACCGGCTTGGGCAGCTCGCGCCAGCGTCTGCACATGCCCAGGTACACCTCCTGCTCGCGGGCATACCGGCTCTCGCCCCCCTCCTTTCCGACGTGGTCCCACCACAGCCCGGCTCGTCTGGCGAACGACTGGCCGATGTCGCGGCCCGGCGTGCCGATGTCATGCCCGGCCGAAAAGTGCTTCCCGGCCCCCGCCAGCACCACGACCGCCACCTCATCGTCGGCAGCAGCCCGATAGAAGGCGTCATCCAGCGCATAGGTCATCGCCGAGTTCTGCGCGTTGCCGAACTCCGGCCGGTTCATCGTCAGCCGGGCGATCGGCCCCTCGACCGCGTACTCGACGACCTCGTCAGCCACCGCCCTCATCCCCTTCCCGCGCGGGCAGCTCCTGCCCGAATGACTCTCGCAACCGGCCGGACACTCCGGACAGGTTCAGCTCGAACGTGAAGCCCTGCTCGTAGCGGTAGCTGCGCTTGACGTCCCATGGGTCGATGCCGTTGAACGCCTCCTTGGCCAGCCTGATGACGAGCGGATCCTTGGTGGCGATCTGCGCCGCCACCTCCAGCGCCGCAGCGCGAAGGTCAGGCCGCGGCACGACGCGCAGCACAGAACCGAACGCGTGCAGCTCGGCGGCGGTCGCCGTGGCGGCGGTGTACATCATGGCCCTGGCCTTGTGCTGCGGAACCAGCCGCGACAGGTGCGTCGCAGCGCCGAGGGCGCCGCGATCCACTTCCGGCAGCCCGAAGGTGGCGTCCTCGCTCGCCACGATGATGTCGGCGTTGCCAACGAGGCCGATACCGCCGCCGAGACAGAAGCCGTGCACGGCGGCGATCACCGGCACCGCGCATTCGTAGACCGCGGTGAAGGCCGCGAAGCAGCCACGGTTGGCACCGATCAGCGCGGTTGACCCCGGGTCAGCCTGGATCTCCTTGATGTCCACGCCGGCGTTGAAGCCGCGGCCCTCGGCGCGCAGCACGACCACGCGGACGTCCGGGTTCGCGCCGGCCGACCGCAGCGCGTCAGCCAGCTCGAACCAGCCCGCGACCGGCAGCGCGTTCACCGGCGGGTGGTCGACGACGAGCTCGGCCACCCCGCTGGCCACCGTGGTGGTGATCACGGGCGCTCCTTTGATCAGGGGTGCTGACTGGAGACCGAGACGACTTCCCCGGTCATGTACGCGGAATAGTCGCTGGCCAGGAAGACGATCACGTCGGCGACCTCCCACGGCTCGGCGGCTCGTCCGAATGGCTCGCGCGCCGCCAGCTCGGCGAGCAGCTCCTCGCTCATGACCTTGGACAGGTGAGGGTGCATCGCAATGCTCGGCGACACGGCGTTGACCCGCACCCCGGCCGGGGCGGCCTCCAACGCGGCACACCGGGTCAGCGCCATCACCCCGGCCTTGGCCGCCGCATAATGCGTCTGGCCAGCCTGCGCCCGCCAGCCGATCACCGATGCGTTGTTGATGACGACGCCGCTGCCCCGCGGGATCATGTGCCGTAGCGCCGCCCGGGTGCACCGGAATGTGCCGCCCAGGGTCACGTCGAGGACGGCGCTCCACTGCTCGTCCGTCATCTCGACGAGCGGGGTATCGCCCCCGAGGCCGGCGTTGTTCACCACCACGTCAACGTGGCCGTGCTCGGCGATCGCGGCGTCGAACAGGCGCTGCACATCCGCCTCGGTCGTGACGTCGCACGCGACGGCCAGCGGGCGCGCACCACCGATCTCGGCCAGCTTCGCGGCGGCCTCACCGAGACGGCGCTCGTGCTTGTCGCTGATCACTACCCTGGCGCCTTCCTCGGCGCATCGCCGGGCAGTAGCGAACCCGATGCCCGTTCCGGCCGCGGCGGTCACCAGCACGGTGCGGCCAGTGAGCAGGCCATGGCTCGGGTGCGGCGGCCTCGTGGTCACCGGGCACCGCCGAGCCGCTCGAGCGTGGCGGTCGCCTCGGCGACGATTCGCTGCACCAGCTCGGCACAGCTCGGCAGGTCGTCGATCACGCCCGCGACCTGGCCGCTGGCGAGCGTGCCAAGGTCAAGACGCCCGTCGACCATGCTGGCGCGGAGCATCATCGGGGTATTCGCCGCCATGATCACCTGCGTCCAGCTCAGCTCGTGGCTGCGCTTCATCGCGAGCCCTTCGGCGACAATAGCGGGCCAGGGCGTGCCGGACATCTTCCGGAACGCGATGGCGTGGGCCACCGAGCGGCGCAGCCGTGACAGGGGGCCGTCGCTGATCAGCCTGTCGGCTAGCGGGGTCCGCAGCACCCGCTGCGGCACGCCGTCGAGCACCGTGGTCACCACCGTGTCGGTGACGCTGCTGCGCAGGTACTCCGCCTTCACCGATGACGGCACCGGGCTGTCGCTGGTCAGCAGGAACCGGGTGCCCATCGCGACACCCGCGGCGCCGTAGGCCAGCGCTGCCACCAGGCCTCGCCCGTTGAAGAACCCGCCCGCGCCGATGACCGGCAGGTCGACAGCGCCGACCACCTGCGGGAGCAAGATCGAGGTCGGCACCGCGCCGGTGTGCCCACCGCCCTCGGCGCCCTGCGCGATCACCGCGTCGACGCCCCACTCCGCGACCTTCTCGGCGTGCCGTCTGGCCCCGACTGACGGAACGACCAGCAGGCCGTCATCCTTGAGGGAGCGGACCACTCGCTCGTTCGGCGCCAGCGCGAAGGAGGCCACCTGCACCCCGTGCCTGACCAGCAGCCTCGCCCGGTCGGCAAGGTCCGGTGCGTCGCCGCGCAGGTTGACCCCGAACGGCCGGCCAGTGAGCTCGGTCGTCCGTCCGATCGCGGCGTCGGTCTCGGCGAGCGTCAGCGTGCCGCTGGCGAGGATGCCGAGCGCGCCCGCGTTCGACGTCGCGGCCGTCAGCTCCGGCGTCGACACCCAGCCCATACCGGTCTGCACGATCGGGTAGTCCACGCCGAACAGGCTGCAGATCGCCGTCCGCAGCGCCGGGCTCGCGGTATCGCTCAATGCGCCACCTCCCGGCCGCGCAGCCCGTCCGGGTCGATGACGTCCCTGATCAGCGCCAGCTCAGCCGCCGTCGGCTGCCGTGTCTCCGGTATCGCGCCGTCGGCCGCGAGCTCGAACCCCGTGCTGGCCACTACCTCATCGACGATCACTCCGGGATGCACAGACACCAGCCGCATGCGGCGGTCCGGGCCGCCGAAGTCGAGCACGGCCAGATTCGTCACCACCCGCCGCAGGTCGAGGAACTGCCCCGCGGCCTCGGCGCGGTCATAGCCGACGCCGGACACCATGTCCACCCTGGGTACGAACACCCGCGGCAGGTGCCGCGGCACCCAGTAACTGACGGGGTGGTTCACGGTGTTGCCGGGCGCGCCGCGAACCCCGATTAGCTGCCTGGCAGGCCTTGTGTAGGCGCCAATGGCGGAAATGTTGGCGTTGCCGTACCGGTCGATCTGGGCCGGGCTCATCATGACGTGCCGCCGGCCCGCCCAGACCACGTCGAACACCGATCGGAACGGGATCCAGCCCTCGACCGGACCCGGCGCGGGCTGGCCAAGCGCCCAGGTGCCCGTGACGTAGCGGGCCTCGCCATCGGACAGCAGCAGGTCCGGCGCGAACGTCGCCCGCGCCAGCCGGGCGCCGGCCGTCGGGATCAGGCCCATAGGGCTCGCGGCGATCTCGCCGTCGCCGCGCCAGGCCTCGGCGCACGCGACGATGCAGAGCTCAGCCACGGTCGCAGTCACGCGAGTGCCGCCGCGCGCACGGCTGCCTGGTAGGCGGCCTCGTCACCGGACAGATAGGTCGCCGCGAACCTCGCCCACTCCTCCCGGTCCTTCGCGGCCGCCGCGTAGGCGCGCTGGAACGCCTCATCCCGGCCATAGTCGGGTGCGCACGAGGTGAAGTGCGCCCCGTTCGGCGCCTCGACCACGCCAGCCACCATCCACCGGTGCACGCGCAGCCGCATCAGCCCGCCGGCCGCCAGTTCCGCGGTGGGCACGATCCGCTCGCACGACACGTACGCCTGCTCGGCCGCCGCGCAGAACAGGTCGTCGAAGTACAGGTCGTCGCCCAGGAACTGGGCGTTACCGGAAGCGTCGGCGCGATTCAGATGCACCAGCGCGGCGTCCAGAGGCAGGGCAGGCACCGCCACGAGATCCTCGGCGTCGTCGTAGGGCGAGCGCACCGTGCGCAGCTGCGGGTTGACAGTCAGCACGTCGGACCCGAGCCCAGCTCGGGTGGGCAGGAACGGCAGCCGGCACGCAGCGGCGTACAGCGCCCACTGCAGCATGCCCTCGTCATACTCGGTCACTTCGATCGCGCCGGCCTCGCGGGCCGACTGGAAGTGCGGCTCCAGCGGGATCGAATCGAGCGACACGAACCCGAAAATCAGGCGGCGGATCTTTCCGGCCGCGCACAGCAGTCCGACATCCGGGCCTCCGTAGGACACCACGGTCAGGTCGCGCAGCCCGCTCCGCGCGATCGCGCGCACCAGCGACATCGGCTTGCGGCGCGACCCCCAGCCGCCGATGCCGATGGTCATCCCTGACCGCAACCGGGCCACGACCTCCTCCGCCGCCATCCGCTTGTCCGACACGGCGCTAGTCGCCCTTCGCCGCGGCTTCCCGGCCGGGCAGCCTCTCGAACGACGGTGGCCGCCGCTGAAGGTATGCCTGCACACCCTCGCGGAAATCCGGCCGGCCGAAGCTCGCCACCATAAGCTCGCGGGCTTCCCGCTCGGCGCCGAGCAGCCCCGCGTGCAACTGCTGGTACACCTGCCGCTTCATGAAGGCCAGCGACGTCGGCGACGCCGAAGCGGCCAGATCGCGCACGTACTGCTGGGCGTGGGCGAGCACCTGATCCCTGGGCAGGGCGGCGTTCACCACGTGCATCGCGGCGGCCTCGGCGCCGGTGACCTTCCGTGAGGAGAACAGCAGATCGAGGGCGACCGCGGTGCCCACCAGCCGCGGGAGCATCCAGCTGATGCCCCACTCCGCGATGAGCCCGCGCTGCGAGAATGACGTGGTCAGCACTGCGTCCTCGGCCATGAAGCGCAGGTCGCAGGCGAGCACGATGGGCACGCCCATGCCCGCCACCGGGCCGTTGATGGCCGCGATCACTGGCTTCGGCACCGACATCAGGTAGGTGTACGTGCCGAGGTGGAGGTCGTCGCCGAAGGACGGATCGCCCGGATCCGCCTCAAGCGCGCTGTCCGGGCCGGCCGCGGCCACGCCCGGGTCGCCGCTTCCGATCGCCGCCAGCCTGGAGAGGTCGGCCCCGGCGCAGAACCCGCGGCCGGCTCCGGTGATCACGATCCCGACCACCCGCGGATCCTCCTCCGCCGCCGCGACGGCGTGCCGCACCTCGGCGGCCATCTGGTCGGTCCACGCGTTGAGCACCTCGGGTCTGCTCAGCGTGATCGTCGCGACCGGGTCATCGACCTCGTACTGGATCTCCAGATAAGCCGTCACCATTGCCTCCCGGCGTACGAAAACCAGCGCTCCGAGGAAGCCTACGGCCCGTTATGGTTGAGAGTGAAAATTCTTAGATGTGACGCGGCCCCGCGCGCCGTCGCGGCCCGCTCCCCCGGAGGTCATCATGGGCGACTGGCAGCTTGACCCGTACCACACTCAGGTGGAGTTCTCCGCAAGGCACCTGGGCATGATGAACGTGCGCGGCCGATTCGAGGACGTCAGCGCGGTCGCGGACATCGACCCGGACAATCCGGAGACCGCTTCGGTCGAGATCACGATTCAGACCGTCAGCGTGAAGACGAACAACCCGGCCAGGGACAACGACCTGCGATCCAGCTCGTTCCTTGAAGTTGAGAAGTACCCCGTGATCACCTTCAAGAGCACCGGCGTGCAGGCAACTGGCGACAATCAGTTCGACCTGAACGGCGACCTGACAATCAAGGGGACCACCCACCCGGTCACTCTGCACGTGACCAGGTACGGCGAGTTCAACGACCCGATGATGGGGCACCGGATTGCCTACGGCGCCCAGACGTCGATCAAGCGCCATGACTACGGTGTGGCGGCCAACTTTGTGCTGGATGGCCGGCTTGTGGTCAGCGAGGAGATCCAGATCGAAATCGAAGGCGAGCTCGTCGAGCAGAAGGAAACCGCGGACGTAGCCGCCAGCTGATCATCTACAGCGTCAGTAAGTCGTCGGCAGCGGTCCGCTCGGCGTTGGGGCCGCTGCCAACGGCTGCCTGCCCGGCGCGCGGCTCACGCGCCGGCATCCGGATCCGCAGCACGGGCTCGATCGTCGTGAGGGCGGCGGCCAGCAAATCGGCCAGCGACGCGGTCCCGCCGATGCGGGCCCAGTAGAACACCGTCTCGGCTTCGGCGGCGAGCGCGACCGCGATGGCCAGCCGCAGCTGCGGGTCATCAGGGTCTCTGCCGGTCCGCGGCGCGAGCAGCCGGGCCAGCAGCTCCGCCGCTTTCTGCCGGGTGGCCCAGCGACGGGCCTGCAGTCCCGGCACGCCGTGCATCAGAGCAACGCGGATCAGGACCGCATCCTTGTCCGCCTCCATCGCCGCAGCCAGGCGCTGGAAGAGCGCCCCGAGCGTGACGGCGAGGGGCTCGTCCGGTGGGCGCGCGGCAACGACCTCTTCGACCACAGCGCTATCGTCCTCGCCGAAGACGATGTCTTCCTTGTCGCGGTAGTAGCGGTAGAACGTGGCGGTAGAGATCTCCGCGGCTGCCGCGATCTGCTCGACCGTCGTGCCCGGGTAGCCCTGCTGCGCGAACAGATCCATGGCCGTCTGCTGCACTGCCTGACGGGTCCGGGCCTTCTTGAGCTCGCGTAGCCCCATGAGTGCAGGACTCTAGCCGGGCGACGTGCCGCCTGCCTGGCGAGCGTGCACAGACGGCCTGTCGTGCAGGTAGAGCATCTGCCGGCCGGCACCGTTTTCTGCGTGCACGGGCAGCGGCAGCTCGTAGCGGACCGGGCGCTGGTGGTCGGCGAGCTGGCGGTCGGCGTTGTAGACGCTGTTGAAGCGCCAGATCATGCGGGCGAAGTTGGTCTGGCCGCGAGCCAGGTTGCCCGCCATCACCTTGGCGGCCCCGATGACCGCGCTCATCCCCAGGTGCTTGCGGTTGATGACCGCCTGGGTGCGGACCAGTTCCGAGTAGAAGTCTGCGAGCGGCAGCGTTGTCGGGACGACCGCGTGCTGGATGTCGAAGAGCCGGTAGTCACGGGTGGTGAGGCGGCGCGACTCGGTATGCCAGATCTCCGTACCCGGGTAGGGGGTCAGCACCGTCAGATGCACGATCTCCGGCACCGAAAGCGCGAAATCGCGGATAACCCGGAACTGGTCGGTGTCCCACGCCGGGTCGACGATGAGGTTGATCGCGACCATGATCCCGAGCCTTCGCGCGGTCTCGAGGGCGTGGATGTTCTCGTCCTGGCTGACTCGCTTGCGGTACAGCTCAAGGCCCTCAGCGTCCAGCGCCTCCATGCCGAGGAACATGTACCTGAGCCCGAGCCGCGCCCAGCGCTCGAACACCTCGGTATTGCGCAGCAGCACGTCGCTCCGGGTCTCGAGGTAGTACTGCTTGCGGACGCCGCGTCGCTCGATTTCCGCCGCGATCGCGTCGCCGTGCTCGGCGCGGATGAAGGCGACATCGTCGACGATAAAGACGTTCGGCTCGGCGATGGACGCCAGCTCATCGGCCGCAGCATCGGGCGAGGCCTTGCGATAGCTGCGACCGTAGAAGGTCCACGCCGAGCAGAAGGAGCAGTCCCACGGGCAGCCGCGGGTGAACTCGATCGACGCGCACGGGTCAAGCTCGCCGATGAAGTATTTACGCCGGTTGCGCATCAGCTGCCGCGCGGGTCGCGGCGAGTCGATGCTCTCCAGCAACCGCGGGCCTGGGCCCTGCCCGTCCGCGCTGACGATCCCCGGCACGCTATCGAGACCGCCGTCGCGGATCGCGGCGAGCAGCGGCACGACGGCCGTTTCCCCCTCGCCGCGCAGCACCGCATCCACCGCGCCGCCGGCCTGCTCGAGCACGTGGCTGGCGACGAACGAGACACTGTGGCCGCCGAAGAAGACGAAGCAGCCCGGCAGCGCCGCCTTGACGGCGTGTGCCATATCGATGGCCTCAGGAATGTTGGCCAGATAGTTCAGCGAGACGCCGACCGCCTCGGGCTGGAACTGCGCCAGCTCACGATCGAGCTCCCTGCGGTCACAAACCTGGAGGTCGAGGGCGCGCACCTCGTGGCCGGCGGCGAGCGCAGCCCCCGCCACGCGCTCGAGGCCAAGCGGCTCCAAGCGCAGGAAGATCTCCGAGTACATCAGCGCGCTCGGATGTACGAGCAGCAGGCGCACGCTCACCTCCGGCATGCATCATTCCTACTTTTTGAGACATTACTTCAACTTAGTCATTGTTTCAGTTGGTGGCCGCACCGGGGATAAAGGCAGCGATGACTGGGCGCGCTGTCCTCCTGACTGGATCGATAGGTCTCGGGCACGACATGCCGGCTCTGAGCTGCGCGAACCTGCTTGAGAGCTACGGCTGGCGAACCCGGACCCTCAACAGCCTGTCGCTGCTCGGATCGGGACCCGCCCAGGCAGGCGAGCAGGTATTCGGCCGCCTGGTCACCATTCCCGCCGTGTACGACGCGCTGCATTTTGCGCATCTGCGTGCGGGCAGCCCAGTCGCGTCTGCACTGGACCGCTGGTCCGCGCGGCGCGTGGTGCCTGCGTTGCGAGCCGAGCTCGAGCGTGAGCCAGCCGACCTGGTGCTCAGCATCTTTGCTACCGGGGCGGCGGCCGCCGCGCGGCTCAAGGCCGAGTTGCCAGCCCGCCGCACCATCGTGCTGTGTCCGGACGTCGCGGCGCACCGGCTCTGGGTTACCGAGGGAACGGATCTGTTCCTGGTGACCTCCGCGGCCGCGGCGGCTTCTGTCCGCCGGTTCCTGCCCAGGGCCCGAGTTGCGGTGATCCCGATGCCAGTCCGGGCTGCCTTCTACTCCGCGCCCTCCCAGCAGCAGGCAAGAACTGCGTTCGGGGTGCCGGCTGACGCTCCCTGCGTGCTTTTCATCGACAGCGGGTGGGGCTTCGGCCGGGTCGCCGAGAGCGTCGCGCGACTCGCCAGGGCCGGCGTGCACGTGCTGGCAGTGGCCGGACGCAACCAGGGCCTGGAGAGCGAGTACCGATCGCTTGCAGACGGCTTTCAGCAGGTGCATCCCTTCGGTTTCAGCGAGCAAGTACCGCAGCTCATGGCGGCTGCCGACATTGTGATCGCCTTGCCCGGGGCCAGCACCTGCGCTGAGGCCAGGGTTGTCGGAAGGCCCCTCTTGCTGCTCGACGTTATTCCCGGGCACGGCCGCGATAACCTGCTGCATGAGCTAGAGCTGGGCCGGGCAGAAGTATGCGGTCCTACACCCGCCGATGTGGCGGCTGCCGCTCTCGCATTGCTGAACAGGGCGCCGCAGCCCGCCGCGAAGACAACCGACTCAGCACCCCGGTGGGAACCCGCGTTCGAGGCCGCCTGTGAGCAGATCGGCCTCGAGTTCGGGCCCCGCCAGCTAGCAGAGGCAGGAACTCGATGATGCGGACACTTTTCCTTCACCCGCCCTCTTTCGAAGGCTTCGACGGAGGCGCGGGTTCTCGATACCAGGCCAAGCGGGAGATCCGCTCGCACTGGTATCCCACCTGGCTGGCTCAGCCCGCCGCGCTTGTGCCCGGCAGCAAGCTGGTCGACGCACCGCCGGACGGCCTTTCGCTCGCCGACGTCACCCCGATGGCTAGCGAATACGAACTGGCTGTGCTGCACACCAGCTCGCCCAGTTTTGCCGGGGATGTTCGGGTGGCTGCGGCCCTCAAGGCCGAGAACCCCTCGCTGCTCGTCGGCATGGTCGGCGCCGCGGTGGCCGTTGAGCCCGAGCGGTCGCTGCAGGCATCGCCGGCGATCGACTTCGTGGCGAGGGAAGAGTTCGACTTCACCATCGCCGAAGTCGCCGAAGGACGCCCGATGGCAACCATCCGCGGGCTGACCTATCGAGACTCGGCCGGCCAGACGGTGCACAATCCGGACCGGGAGATCCTGACCGAGATGGACCGGCTGCCGTCGGTGGTCCCGGTGTACAAGCGCGATCTGCAGCCGGAGAACTACTACATCGGCTACCTCAGGCACCCGTACCTGTCGCTCTACACCGGGCGTGGCTGCCGGTCCCGGTGCACGTTCTGCCTCTGGCCGCAGACGGTGGGCGGCCACGTGTACCGCACTCGGAGCGTCGAATCGGTGCTGACTGAGGCCGCCCTCGCCAGGGAGCTCTTTCCCCAGGTGAAGGAGCTGTTCTTCGACGACGACACGTTCACCGACGATCGGGCGCGGGCCGAGGCGATCGCACGCGGTCTCGGCAAGCTCGGCTGGACGTGGTCGTGCAACGCGAAGGCCAATGTGCCCCGCGAGACACTCGCAGTCCTGCGTGAGAACGGGCTGCGGCTGCTGCTCGTCGGTTACGAATCAGGCAGCCAGCAGATCCTCATCAACATCAAGAAGGGCCTGCGCGTAGACCGGGCCAGGCGATTCGCCGCCGATTGCCACGACCTGGGCGTCACCGTCCACGGAACCTTCATCCTGGGTCTGCCTGGCGAGACGAAGGAGACCATCCGCGAGACCATCGCCTTCGCCAGGGAAGTCAATCCGCACACCATCCAGGTCTCGGTCGCCGCTCCGTATCCGGGCACCGAGCTCTACCGGCAGGCCGTCGCCAACGGCTGGCTGCCCTCCGACGACGACGACGCCGCTCTCGTGAGCGACGACGGGACGCAGCTGTCCCCGCTTTCCTACGCCGACCTCAGCCACAGCGAGATCCTGAACTCGGTCGACACCTTCTACCGGCGGTACTACTTCCGCGCGGGCAAGCTCGCCGAGATGTCTGCCGAGATGGCCCGGCACCCGCAGACGGCCGCCAGGCGGCTGCGCGAGGGCGCCGAATTCGTCCAGTTCCTCGGCAGGCGCCGGCGCGCGTCAGCCACGACCTGACGTCTCCCGCGAGTCGCTGGCACGCTCGGCGCGTCGTCGTTAGTGCACTTTAGCGTGACGAGGTGCGATACTGACGCCTGGCGATCACGGCGGATGCCTCCGTTCGCCGTCGGCCGGCCAGGGAGCGCTGATGCGAGAGTCAGCCGTCACGCTGAAAGACGTGGCGCTGCTAGCGGGCGTCCATCCGGCGACGGCATCGAGGGCGCTGAATCTCGAAACCCGGCTGCTGGTGAGCGAGCAGACGGCCAGCCGGGTGCTGGCAGCCGCCACCGAGCTCGGCTACCGGCCCAACACCGTCGCACGCAGCCTGCGGACGCGCCGTTCCCACACGATCGGGGTGCTGATCCCGGACCTGAACAACCCGCTGTTCCCCCCGATTGTCCGCGGCCTGGCCGATGGTCTCGAGAGCCACGGCTACGTCGCCCTGATCGGCAATACCGACGGGGACGACGGTCGCGGCCGACGCGTGTTCGACCAGATGCGGGCCCGGCACGTGGATGGCTACGTCCTCGCCACCGCTCGCCTGGAGGATCCGCTCCTGGAGGACGCCGCGCGTACCGGCGTGCCCGTGGTGCTGATGAACCGGATCGCGGCAGGCGACAGCTTCCCGTCGGTCACGGTCGACAATGAGTCAGGCGTCCGGCTCGCTGTCCGGCACCTGCACGGGCTGGGCCATCGCGACATCGCCTGTATCGCAGGGCCCCAGGAGGTGTCGACCGGCCTCGCCCGCTATCGCGGCTTCCGGGCGGCCATGGCTGACGCAGGGCTGGATGTCCCCGACAGCCGGATACGCTTCGCCCGCTCGTTCACCATCGATGAGGGTTATCGCTGCGCTCGCGAGATCCTCGCGGCGCGCGACGGCTGCACGGCGGTGACGGCCGGCAACGACATGCTGGCTGTCGGCTGTTACCTCGCCCTCGATGAGGCCGGTCTCAGCTGCCCCGACGACATGTCCGTCGTCGGCTTCAACGACATGCCCTTCATCGACATGCTCCGCCCGCCCCTCACCACGGTCACGTTCTCGCATTACCAGGTCGGTGCGCAGGCGGCCGAGCTGCTGATCGAGCGGCTGAACGGGAGCACCGGCCCGGCCAAGCTCATCTACGTGGTGCCGGAACTGATCATCAGGGGCTCGACCGCTCGTCCGTCCTGACACGCCCAAAGCCGGCCCGGCCAGCACGGATCTGACAAGTTAACAGTCTCATTTCGGCTACTGACAGCCGTATTGCGCAGGTGGCAGGGTCTGTGCCAATCTCTGTTGCGAACATCTGCTGCAAACGATTGTGCCGTTCGAACTGCACGCCTGCGCAGCACAGCGCATGACCGATTAGCTACGCACCGCGAGGACCGATGACGGAACACCCGCACGGACAGGTTGGCTGGCTTGGAACGGGCCGCATGGGCTCGATGCTCGTGCACCGCCTACTCGCTGCCGGCCTGGATGTGTCGGTGTACAACCGCACGCGATCCAGGGCCGAGCCGCTCGCTGCGCATGGCGCGACGGTCGTCGACACCGCCGCAGACCTGGCCGGCGCCGGGGTTGTCTTCGTCATGGTGGGCACCTCGCAGAATCTGATCGACGCGGTGCTCGGACCGGCTGGCCTGCTGGCAGGTGCTCACGCTCCCGCCATCGTGGTCGACTTGTCGACGGTCTCCGTCGAGGCGTCCGCGCAGGTCCGGCACGGCCTCGCCAGCCGAGGCGCCCAGTTCCTGGCCGCGCCGGTGATGGGCAATCCCCGGGTAGCTGCAGCGGGCAAGCTGACCTTCGCGGTGTCCGGCCCCCGTGATGCGGCCGCACAGGCACAGCCGTACCTCGACGTTCTGGGCGCCGGTGCCAGCTATGTCGGGACAGGCGAAGTCGCCAGGACCGTCAAGCTCTGTCACAATCTGCTCCTCGGCTCGGTGATGCAGTCGCTCACCGAGGTGACAATGCTGGCGCAGAAGGCCGGCGTGACGAGGGAGGCGTTCCTGAAGTGCATCAACGCCAGCGTCATGGGCTCGATGTTCACCAGGTACAAGTCGCCGGCGCTGGTCAACCTCGACTTCCACGCAACTTTCACCTCCGAGTTGCTGCGTAAGGACTTCGACCTCGGGCTCGCGGCGGCGCGCGAGCACGAGGTCCCGATGCCGGTCGCGGCGCTCGTCCACCAGATCGTGCAGAGCCTCGTCGGTAACGGATTCGGCCAGCAGGACTTTGCCACCATGATCGAACTGCAGGCGCGTGCCTCCGGCGTGCAACTGCTCAGTGAGAACGCAGACGTGCCCGACGGGCTCGACCCTGAGGGCGCTACTAAAGAAGAAATCACTCGGTGACGCTCCGGCGGCACCACCGTATCCAGCCGGGTCACACCGGACGGCTACTCCCCCACAACCGCGCCTTTCCCTCCTGGAAGGAGCACCGGGCATGAGGTCGCTCACCCATCGCACCCGGTTTCTTGCTGTTGGCACGATCGCAGTCCTCGCGACGGCGCTGCTCGCCGCCTGCGGAAACTCCTCGGGCTCATCGGGCTCGTCCAAGCCGATCCTCATCGGCACGTCTCTGTCACTGACCGGCGACTTCTCGGCCGACGGTCTGGCGTTCGAGCGCGGCTACAAGCTGTGGGCCAGCGACGTCAACGCCCACGGCGGCATCAACGGCCGCAAGGTCCAGCTGGACATCCTCAACGACAACTCCAGCCCGACCCAGGTCGTCACGAACTACACCGACCTGATCACGGTGAAGCACGTGGAACTGACCTTCGGGCCGTTCTCGACGCTGCTGACCGCCCCCGCCGCCCAGGTCGCGCACCGCTACGGCTACTCCTTCATCGAGGGCGCAGGCGGCGGGAACCTGGTGTTCAGCGAGAAGCTGCCCAACGTGTTCGATGTCTCCCTGCCGGTGGCCAACGAGTTTGACCCGTTTATCAGCTGGCTCTCCTCACTGCCGGCCAGCCAGCGCCCGGCCACCGCGGCCTACCCGACGGTCGACGACCCGTTCGCTTCACCGCAGGAGCAGCGGGCGCAGAGCATGCTCGAGGCGCTTGGCATTAAGACGGTCTACGCCAAGACCTTCCCGGCAGAAGTACCCGATTACCTGCCCAACGCCGACCTCGTCGCCTCGAAGAAGCCGGACCTGGTTGTGCTCGGTTCCACCGACGTGCCGACGGTACAGGCCTTCATGCACGGGTTCGAGCAGCAGCACTTCAGCCCGAAGCTCTTCATCGCCGCTGCGGGCCCTGACCAGGGCGCAGCGTTCGTTTCCGCCGTCGGTAGTGGCAACGCTTCGGGGATGATGGTGGGGAACCCGTGGTACCCCGACTACAAGAACGCCGCCAGCCAGGCCATGGTCGCCGAATACGTCAAGAAGTACGGCGGCTCGCCATCCGATGTGAACGCCGACGTCGCCGAGGCGTACTCGGTGGGCCAGGTCACGGCGCAGGCGGTGGAGCACACCGGCAGCACCAAGGGCTCGGCAATCGATTCCTACCTGCACAGCGGCGTGACGCTGAACTCAGTGCAGGGCCCGGTGAAGTTCGACAGCTTGGGCAGGAACATCAAGGCGATCGCCTTCATCTTCCAGTGGCAGAACAGCAACTACGTCCAGGTGCTGCCGGTCCACGCCACCGGGTCGGTGCCGATCCTGAACCCCAAGCCCAACTGGACAAGCTGACGGCACTGCGGCACGGGAGCTGAGATGGGAACCGAGGTCACCCACGCGATCGCCGATGGGATCCTAGGCGGGGGCGTCTACGCCCTGATGGCGGCCGGGCTCACGCTGATCTTCGGCGTGCTCGACATCATCAACGTCGCCCAGGGCATCATGGTGGTCCTCGGCGCCTATCTCAGCTACGTGCTGTCCGTGCACCTGCACCTCAACGTGCTCACCGGGCTGCTGATCACCGTCCCGGTGATGTTCGTGATCGGGGTGGCCATCCACTGGCTGTTCATCCGGCCGCTGCGCGGCTCGGAGCGTACCTCGATGACCCTGCTCGCCTGCTTCGCCGTCGCGCTGATCACCGAGGGCATCCTGTACTGGCGGTTTGGCTCGAACTACGTCTCGCTGCACAACTCGTATTCCGAGTCCAGCGTGCACGTGCTCGGGTTCTACCTCGCCGACATCTACCTGATCGGATTCGGGCTGGCCGTGGCCGCGATCGCGGCGCTCTACCTGATCCTGTACCGCACTACCTTCGGCCGGGCCGTCCGCGCGACCATGCAGAACCAGACGGCGGCCCGGCTTGTCGGTATCGACGTGACCAGAGTCGCCGCCGTGACCTTCGGTATCGGGACGGCGGTCACGGCAGTCGGCGGCATGGTCTTCGGCTCGATCAACAGCTTCACGCCGAACAGCGGCTACGACCTGATCTCGCGCCTGCTGGCGATTGTCATCCTGGCGGGCATGGGCAGCATCGGCGGGGCGCTGGTCGCGGCCGTGCTGATGACCACCGCCGAGGCGCTCGTCGACATCTGGCAGCCGGACTGGGCGGTCGCCGTCTTCTATCTGGCCATGGTGATCATCCTGACCGTCCGGCCGGGCGGGCTGTTCGGTCGCCGTGCCGTGAGGGCCCAGTGACGGCACCACGAGGGGCGGGGCGTGTGCTCGCATCGCCGGGCGCAGCGCGTAGCCTGCGCATCGCGGGCGTCGCTGCGCTCATCGCGCTGGCAGCGCTCTTCCCGATCCTGTTCCCTAATCCCACGGCGACCAACTTCGGCGTCGTTACCCTCATCTTTGTCGCGGTGACCTCGGCCTGGAACATCTTCTCTGGCTATTCCGGCTACCTGTCCCTCGGCCACGCCGTCTTCTACGGGACCGGCGCTTACTTCCTGGTCGTCGCGGCCAGGGACTGGCACCTGACAGGGTCTGCCATCTTCTGGCTGCTGCCGCTGGGCGGACTTGCCGCCGCACTGATCGCGGTACCCGTGGGCCTCATCGCGTTGCGGGTGCGGCGGCACACCTTCGTAGTGATCACCATCGCCTTCTTCTTCATCGCGCAACTGTCCGCGGGCAACCTGTCGGTCACCGGCGGGTCGAGCGGGCTGCTGGTTCCGGTGCCGAATAACTGGGATCCGGCCACCTACAACAACCCGTTCTACTACGTCGGCCTGATCATCGCCGTGGCGACCGTTGCGCTGGCCGTCGCGATCCGTCGCTCTCGGTATGGGCTGCAGCTACGGGCGATCAGGGACGATGAGGACCGGGCCGCCGGGCTCGGCGTGCGGGCAATGCCGGTGAAGCTGAGCGCCCTTGTGCTCTCGGCGTTCATCACCGGGATGGCCGGCGCGCTCTGGGTCTACTTCATCGGCCAGGCAGTCCCCCAGTTCGTCTTTGACCCGCTCTTTGACCTGGCCGTCGTGCTGATGGGGTTCTTCGGCGGACTCGGCACGGTCGCCGGGCCAGTGCTCGGCGCGCTGGTGCTCGAGCCGTCGCAGCTATGGCTGAACCTGCAGGAGTCGAACGGCTACACATCGGAGATCCTGTTCGGTGCGCTGTTCCTCGTGGTGATTCTTTTCCTGCCGCGTGGTGTCCTGCCGACCGCGGCCGAGTACATCACAGCCGGCCGGGCCAGGCTGCTGCGCCGCCGGGAGCAGCAACAGGGCGCCCCGGGGGCACAGGCGCCAACCCCCGCCGCCGGGAGCGCGCCGTGACTGTCACGTCTGACGCCGCCGAGATCGCCCTGCGTACCGAGGGCATATCCAAGTCCTTCGGCGGCGTCCACGCCCTTGCTGGCTGCTCGCTGACCGTGCCGGCGGGCGGCATCACCGGGCTCATCGGGCCCAACGGCTCGGGCAAGACCACGCTGTTCAACGTCATGACCGGCTACGAGCGCCCGGATGCCGGCCAGGTTTTCCTGAGCGGGCGGCAGATCACCGGAGCGCCGCCGAGCCGGGTGTTTGCACTCGGCGTTGGCCGGACGTTCCAGCTGACCCGCATATTCCCCAGGCTCACGGTGCTGGAGAACATGCTCGTTCCCGGCCAGCGCGGCCGGTCACGGCGCCAGCACCGGGAGCACGCGATGGACCTGCTCGCCTTCACCGGCATCGCGGGCCACGCGGACAAGCTGGCAGGGACGCTCTCGTATGGTCAGCGCAAGCTCCTGGAACTGGCCTATGTGCTAGTAGCTGACCCGGCCGTGGTGCTGCTCGACGAGCCTGCCGGCGGGGTCAACCCCTCCCTCATCCACCACATCGCTGACCGCATCCGTGAGATGAACAAGACGGGCACGACTTTCCTGCTCGTCGAGCACAACATGGACTTCGTCATGACCCTGTGCGACCAGGTAACCGTGCTGGACTCCGGCGCAGTCGTGGCATCCGGCCCGCCTGCGGCAGTCCGGGCCGACCCGCGGGTGCTCGACGCCTATCTCGGGAGCGGCGACGATGACGACGATGACTGACGCAGCGCTCGTTGTCGACGGGGTCACCGCCGGATACGGCGGCGGCGATGTGCTCCATGAGGTGTCCTTCACCGTCCCGGCGGGCGGCATCACCTGCATCGTGGGGCCGAACGGCGCGGGCAAGTCCACGTTGCTGTCGGTGATCAGCGGCATCCTGCGGCCCAGGGCCGGCCATGTGCTGCACCGCGGCGAGCGGCTGACGGGCAAGAGCCCGCGCGAGATCCTCCGGGCGGGCGTCGTCCAGGTTCCGCAGAACCACAGCCTGTTCCCGGATATGACCGTGGGCGAGAACATCGATCTGGGCGGCTACCTGCTGGGCGGTCGCGCGCGGGTCGCGGCCCAGCGCGCCGCGGTCGAGGAACTCTTTCCTGACATTGGCGCGTGGGCGAAGCTGAAGGCTGGCAGCCTGTCAGGCGGCCAGCAGCGACTGGTGGAGTTCGCCCGGTGCCTGATGCTCGATCCGGCGGTCATCGTGCTCGACGAGCCATCCATGGGGCTGGCGCCAAAGATCCTCCGCACCGTATTCGGCGCCGTCAAAGAGATGAACGCCCAGGGCAAAACGGTGCTGCTGGTCGAGCAGAATGCCCGGGCCGGCCTGCGCATCGCAGGACACGGCGTCGTGATGGAGAACGGCCGGGTGCGGCTGACCGGGACCGGAACCGAGGTTCTCGAGCACCCCGAGATCGGCGCCCTGTACCTGGGCGGAAGTGCCACCGCCGCGCAGTCGGGCTCCGCGCCCCCCGAGGCGGTACCGCCGGGAACCGCGCCCTCTGGAACTGTGCCGCCAGGAACTGTGCCCTCTGGTCCGGCGGCGTGATCGTCGATTGTCATGCGCACGTTATTCCCGCGGCGATGCGCACCGGCGCGGTGCCGGCCGAGTGGCGGCCGCAGCTCGAGCACGTTGACGGCGGTACGGCCGTGAGCCTGCAGGGGCGCCGGCTGACGTCGGTGACGAGGGAATTCTGCGATGTCGGCGTCATGCTGGAGCAGGCAGCGGCCGAGGGCATCACGCACCTGCTGCTATCTCCGTGGATACTGCTGGTTCCGGTGCTGGCCGATCCGGCCACGGCGAGCCGGGTCTGCCGCGTGCTCAACGAGAGCCTGGCGCAAGCCGCGGCCGATCACGACGGCCGCGTCTACGCTCTCGGGGCCGTCCCGCTGCAGGATCCGGCCGCCTGCGTGGCCAAGCTGGAATACCTCATGAGCCTGCCCGGCATGCGCGGCGTCGAGGTGCCAGCAAGCGTCGGGGACCGCTACCTGGGCGACGCATTCTTCGAGCCATTCTGGGCCGCCGCGGCGGACACCGGCGCACTGGTATTCGTCCACCCCACCACGAGGGGACTCGGCGTTCCCGCGCTGGACAGTCACTATCTCTGGAACGCCGTCGGCAATCCGCTGGAGACGACGATTGCCGCCGCTCAGCTTCTGCTGAGCGGAATGCTGGACCGGCACCCAGGGCTGACGGTGCTGCTGGCCCACGGCGGCGGCGCCCTGCCAGCGCTGCGCGGGAGACTGCGCCGGGCGGCGGCGGTCCGGCCCGAGGCGCAGACCGGGAGTCGCGCGGATGTCGACGCGACGATCCGAGGGCTGTACTTCGACAGCCTGACGCACGACCCGGCGTTGCTCGCCGGTCTCGTGGAATACGTGGGCGCCGGCCACGTGGTGCTCGGCTCTGACCGACCGTTTGATATGGGCAGCGACCAGCCGGCCGTCGAGATCAGGTCGCTCGGCCTGGACGCGATCGCCGAGCGCCAGGTCCTGGGCGGCAACGCGGCAGCGCTACTTGCGGCCAAACCCGACGAGTAAGGGGACAGCGATGGCGATTCACACCTACGGCGCTAATGCCGTGGACTGGGAGCAGCGCGTCGACCTGGCGCGGCTGCGCGCCGAGCGGCTCGCCAGGATCAAGGCCAAGCTGGCGGATTCATCCCTCGGCGCGCTGCTCGCCTTCGACTTCCCCAACATCAGGTACATGACGGCCACCCACATCGGCACGTGGGCGATCGACAAGCTGGTCAGGTTCGCGCTGCTACCGCGAGGTGGCGAGCCGGTCGTCTGGGATTTCGGCTCGGCGGCGCGCCACCACCAGATCTATAACCCGTGGCTCGATCACACTCCAGGCCCGCCCACGCCCGAGGGTGCCAGGGCGACAGGCGCGCGGGCGGGGATCTCCACGCTGCGCGGCGCCCTGCATCCCGACGCCGGGATCGCGCAGGACCTTGCTGCCCAGGTAGCGGCCATCCTCGCGGAGCACGGCCTGGCAGGCGAGCCGGTCGGCGTCGATATGGCCGAGCTCCCGGTGCTGATGGCGCTCAAGGAGGCCGGGGTCGAGGTCGTGGACGGCCAGCAGGTGTTCATGGAAGCCAGGCGGATCAAGACCCGCGACGAGATCTCGCTGCTCGCCCATGCCTGCGCCCTGGTCGACGGCGCCTACCAGGAACTGTATGAGTTCCTGCGACCTGGCGTCCGGGAGAACGAGTGCGTCGGCCTGGTCAGCAAGGTGCTCTACGACGGCGGCAGCGAGTTCGTCGAAGGGGTGAACGCCATTTCCGGCGAGCGCTGCTCGCCGCACCCGCACGTGTACTCCGACCGACTCATCAGGCCGGGCGACCCGGCGTTCTTCGACATCCTGCATAGCTACAACGGCTATCGGACTTGCTACTACCGGACGTTCGCCGTCGGCAGCGCGTCCCGCGCGCAGCGCGACGCCTACGTGCGGTGCCGGGAGTACATGGACGCGGCCATCGCGATGGTCCGGCCCGGCGTCACCACCGGGGACATCGTCTCGCTGTGGCCGCGGGCGGAGGAATTTGGCTTCCCGGACGAGATGGCGGCGTTTGCGCTGCAATACGGTCACGGCGTCGGCCTGTCGATCTGGGAGAAACCGATCTTCTCGCGGCTCGTCTCGCTCGACCACCCCGAGCCGCTCGAGGAAGGCATGGTGTTCGCGCTGGAGACCTACTGGCCGGCCGCCGACGGGTGGTCGGCCGCGCGGATCGAGGAAGAGGTCGTGGTCACCGCGGACGGGCACGAGGTCATCACCAAGTTCCCGGCCGAGGAGCTGCTCGTCGCCGGGCGCAAGTACTGGACGGCCGGCGGGGCGCTCGACACACTGCGGGAGAGCCAGTCGAACCTCAACACCGCTGCTGGCCGGGGAGAGACATGACGATCACCATCGACGCGACGCGCCTGCTCGAGCTGTACGAGCAGATGCTGGTCATCCGGAGTACCGAGAAAGCCGCGCATGACGCGTTCCTCGCCGGCCTGGTCAAGGGCACCACCCACCTGGCCGCCGGGCACGAGGCCGTCGCCGTCGGCGCGAGCGCGGCCCTGCGTCCCGACGACTACGTCTTCGCGACCTACCGCGGCCACCATCACGCGATGGCGCGCGGCGCCTCGCCGACCGAGTGCCTCGCTGAGCTGATGAGCAAGGCCACCGGCGTGTGCAAGGCCAAGGGCGGCTCTATGCACCTGACGAAGGCGTCGGCCGGCATGCTCGGCTCGTATGCCATCGTCGGAGCGCACCTGCCACTCGCCGCCGGCGCGGCCTGGTCGGCCAGGCTGCGCGGCACCGACCAGGTCGCGGTTGCGTTCTTCGGTGACGGCGCGACGAACATCGGCGCGTTCCACGAGGCGCTCAACCTCGCCTCTGTCTGGGCGCTGCCAG
Source organism: Streptosporangiaceae bacterium (assembly GCA_035631375.1). Classification (GTDB taxonomy): domain Bacteria; phylum Actinomycetota; class Actinomycetes; order Streptosporangiales; family Streptosporangiaceae; genus JAJYUU01. The sequence continues at coordinate 5,147 of DASQIW010000012.1, read as the reverse complement.
TGCTTTTCATCTGCGAGAACAACCTCTACATGGAATACACGCCGATCGGCACGGTGACGGCAGCGAAGCATCCCGCGGCGGACCGGGCGGCTGGGTACCAGCTGCCTGCGGAAGTCATCGACGGCAATGATGTCGTGGCCGTGGCGGAGGCCGTCGGCCGAGCCGCTGACCGCGCCAGGACCGGCGACGGGCCGACCGTGCTGGAGGCGCAGACGTACCGGCACTTCGGCCATAGCCGGACCGACCCCGCCACCTACCGGCCGGCCAGCGAGGTTCAGGAATGGCTTGACCGGGACCCGCTCGATGTGGCCAGGCGCCGGCTCGCCGAGCTGGGCGTAGCCAACGAGGACATCGCCGCGGCGAACGTGCGGGCTGCGACCACGGTCGCCGATGCCGTCGCCGCCGCCAAGTCGGCGGACGGCGCGGACCCGGCGCAGGCACTGACCGACGTATGGGCGGACGGAGGACATCAGTGGCGGACCTGATTACCTACCGCGACGCGGTCGCCGAAGGCCTGGCGCGGGAGATGCGAAGAGACCCGTCGGTTGTCTGCCTCGGCGAGGACATCGGGGCAGCGGGCGGCGTGTTCAAGACGACGGTCGGACTGCTCGCTGAGTTCGGCCCGGACCGGGTTCGGGACACCCCCATCTCCGAGCAGGCGATCGTGGGCATGGCCATGGGCGCGGCCATGACGGGGATCCGGCCGGTGGCCGAGATCATGTTCTCCGACTTCCTCGCCTGCTGCTGGGACTATCTCGCGAACGAGATCCCGAAGATGCGATACATGACGGGCGGGCAGGTCACCGTGCCGCTCGTGGTCAGGACCGCGAACGGCGGAGGGCTCGGGTTCGGCGCCCAGCACTCGCAGGCAGTGGAGAACTGGGCGCTTGCCGTTCCGGGCCTCAAGGTCGCCGCGCCGTCGAACCCGTCGGATGTGATCGGCCTGCTGGCCAGCGCGATTCGCAGTGACGATCCGGTGGTGTTCTTCGAGCACAAGGGCCTGTTCGCCAGCCGCGGTGAGGCGGCGCCGCAGGGCCACATCGTGCCGCTCGGCCAGGCGGCAATAGCCCGGCCTGGTACCGACGTCACCGTCGTAGCTCTGGCCGCCACGGTACCGCTCGCGCTGGCCGCCGCCGAGGAACTGGCCGGCTCGGGCGTGCAGGCTGAGGTCATCGACCTGCGCTGCCTGGTACCGCTGGACATGGCCACCGTGCTGGCCTCGCTGCGCAAGACGTCTCGCCTGCTCATTGTCGAGGAGAACCCTTACCAGGGCGGCTGGGGCGGCACAGTGGCGTCGATCGCGGCCGACGAGGGCTTCGAGCTGCTTGACGCGCCCATCCGCCGGGTTGCCGCCGAGTGCGTGCCGCTGCCGTTCGCCGATGCGCTCGAGGACGAGGTGATTCCCACGACGCCGAAGGTGGTCGCGGCGATGCGGGCCCTGCTCTCCTACTGAGCACGCCGGCCCCGACGGTGCGCAGCCTGCCCGATGTCGACCTAACGAGCGGCAGCCGCCGTCCGTTAGGCTGACACGAGGAGAGCCGGGAAGCCTGGTCGGCGCGTGCTTCCATGCCGATCGAGAGGTCCAGGTTCGTCAGGTGCTCGCCATAGCCGTATTTGCCGTCGGCACGGTCGTCAGCCTGGCGGCGAGCCAGCGGCTGGTGACCCGGCTGGAGCGGATCGGCGCTTGGCTCGGCCTGTCCGAGGCGCTGCTCGGCATGGTCGCGGCCCTGGCTGCTGACGCGCCCGAGATCACCGCCGCCGTGAGCGCGCTCTACGGTCACCAGCAGCGCGTCGGCGCGGGCGTGGTGCTCGGCTCCAACGTGTTCAACCTGGCTGCTCTGCTCGGCCTTGGTGCCGTGGTAGCCGGCCGGATCGGGCTGCACCGCCGCGTGGTCCTTCTCGGCGGGGCGATCGCCTGCTGGGTGGCGATCGTCGCCGTCGCCGTGGTCAGCGGCGTGCTGGCGGTTGCGGCCGGCCTGGCGCTGGCCGTTGCCGTCCTGGGTCTCTATCTGGTCCTGCTCGGCACGGAGGGCCGCGGGATCGCCGGCCGCGTCATGGACGGAGCTGGCCTGCCCTGGCGCTGGCAGGCGTGGCTGCGCTCAGCGGTGACCGAGGAAGAGATCGAGCTCGAGGACGCAATCCAGCCCGGCCGCGGACGATGGCCGGACGTGGCGACAGCCGGCGTTGCCCTGATCGTCGTCGTCGCGGCCAGCATTGCCATGGAACGGGCCGCGGTCAGTCTCGGTCGTCACTACGGCGTGCCCGAGATTATCGTCGGCGGACTGGTACTCGCTGCCGTGACGAGCCTGCCCAATGCGGTCGCCGCGGTCTACCTGGCCTCCCGCGGTCGCGGTCACGCGAGCCTGAGCACCGCCCTCAATAGCAACACCATCAACGTCGTCATCGGCCTCTTGCTGCCCGGCGTGATACTCGGACTCGGGCGGCCAACACCGGAGACAGCGCTGGTCGTCGTCTGGTACGCGGCCCTCACTGTGGCGGTCCTCGTGCTCGCCTGGCGGCACCGCGGCCTGAGCCGCGGTTCGGGCGCCGTCGTTATCGGCTGCTACGCCACGTTCTGCGGGTCGCTGCTCGCGAGCGCGTACGGCCTCGCCCCCGCCGTTGTCGTGCCGGTTCTCAGCATCCTTGCAGCCGCCGCCGTCGTAGCGGGGTTCCGTCGCCCTCGCGACCCGGGCCAGGGTATAGATGAGGAATGACGACGACTATCCCGGAGAATTTCCGCGATCTGCTCAGCACCGACTGCGCCACCCTCGCGACTATCGGCCCGGACGGCCGGCCTCAGCTCACCGAGGTCTGGTTCTTCTCTGACGACGACGGCGTGGCCATCTCCCTCAACACCTCGCGGCAGAAGACCAAGAACCTGATGAGCCGGCCGGAATGCACGCTGTTCATCCTGGATCCGGCCGGGCCGTATCGTTACCTCGAACTGCGTGGCGACGCCGAGATCACGCCCGACGACGACTACGAGTTCGCCGACAAGATGGGCGCGAAGTACAAGGCCGACTTCCGCGTGATGGACCAGCCGGGCCAAAAGCGCGTCGTCGTCCGCATCAAGCTTGCCCGCGTCAACGCGGTGAACATGCGCGGCTGAGGCCGTGTCTGCTACGCCCGACAGCCCGCAGCCCGGCCGCTGGCTGTTGCTCGTGTACCACGTGCCGTCCGAGCCCAGCCGGCTCCGGGCTGCTGTCTGGCGCCGGATCAAGAGCCTGGGCGCCATCTACCTGCAGTCGTCGGCTGCCGCGCTGCCGGCCAGTACCCAGGCTGAGCGCTCGCTGCGCAAGCTGCGCAGCGAGATCGCGGACATGTCCGGTACCGCCGTGCTGCTGTCCTGCGACGTGCTGGCCGGCCAGGCCGACATCGAGGCACAATTCCAGGCCGCTCGCAACGACGAGTACGAGGAGATCGTCGACAAGTGCAACGACTTCATCGCGGGCATCGACAAGGAGTATGCCGAGCACCACTTCAGCTACGCCGAGCTGGAGGAGAACGAGGTTGACCTCGTCAAGCTGCGGACCTGGCTAGGCCGGGTCCGCGAGCGGGATGCCTTCGGCGCGGACGGGCTGCAGCAGGCGCTTAGCTGCCTTGCGGACTGCGAGGAGAAGCTGGAGGCGTACGCCGCGCGGGTCTACGCAGAGGAAGCGGAAAGCCGCTGAGCACTCCCTGGCCGCTGACCGCCCTGGCGAGGCTCACCGGCAGCAGCACGACGAGCAGCAGCGGCAGCACCCACCAGGCCGGAATCCCGGCGGAGTGCAGGCCCCACGTGCCGAGGAGGCCGACCACCACTCCTGCGGCCACCACCCAGTCGTCGCCGATCACGAAGTCATACCAGAATGCGCCGAACGCCCTCAGCCGCGGTGCCAGCCCGCGGTGCGGACTTCCCGTCTCGCTCATCGCACCCCCTGCGCGGCCAGATCCGCGCTTGCTCCGCCGGCCGAGCCAGCCTTCCCGCCGGGCGAGCGGCGCAGCAGCCAGGTCAGGGCGAGTCCGAAGAGCGCGACCGCCGGGATGATCACCAGCAGCGCAGCATCGGAGCCGGGCCAGGACGCCCCGGCGCCCTCGCCGCCCCAGAACACGCCGAAGCTCGTCAGCATGATCCCGACGACGAACTTCATCGTGTTCTCCGGCACCCGCGCCAGCGGCGCGCGGACCGCGAACCCCACGGCCGCGACCAGCACGGTCGCGCATCCGGCGGCGATCGACGCCAGGCCGACGTTCTTGGCATTCGCGCCGAACGTCAGCACGATGAACACGACCTCGAGCCCTTCCAGGAGCACGCCCTTGAATGCCAGCGTGAAGCCGTACCAGTCCGGCGCGAGGAAGAACCGCCGAGCCGTCTGGCTCTTCGCCTCAGCCATGTGCTCCGCGAACAGCTTGTCCTCGTCGTGCAGCGACTTGTGGCCACTGGCACGCAGCACCGCCTTACGCAGCCACTGCAGCCCGAACACGAGCAGCAGCGCCCCGACGATCACCCGGAGGGTTGTGATCGGAATGGCCGCGACGGCCGGACCCAGGATCGCGACGACGATGGCAAGCACCGCGAGCGCGGATATTGTCCCGGTCCCGGCTGACCGCCAGTCCCGAGCGGTGCCGGCGGCCAGCACAATGGTCACGGCCTCTACCGCTTCCACCGCGCACGCCAGGAATACAGCGATAAACAACGCGCTGGCACTCGCACTCACCGCGTCCTCCGTCTCCGATCATCGAGCCAACGTGCCGCTCAGGCATGCCCAGTCTGCCACGAGGCTAACTCGCAAGTCTAACAGCCGTCATCTCTGAGATATCACAGCAGTTATAACCAGAACTTGACGATCGGTTCGCTTGTGACACACTTTACCGTCGTCGGCCGGTAGCTCCGCTACCGCGGCCTTGCGGCCATGAGATCTATTACCCCCGGTAACAAGATCCGCTTGACCGCCGCCGCGCTGGCGATCGGTGCCATCGCCGCGCCGGATCGGGCCCACGACGAGTCCGGCCCCGAGCGCTGACGGCCTAGCCGCTGCCGTCCGCCCGCGGTGCCAGCCCGGTCAGATTGCGCCGCAGGTGGGATAGCGGCCTTGCCCTCCCCGGCCATACCATCACGGCCATGGGCCCACGTCTCCGCCGGACCATACTCACCGCCGCGTGCCTGA
>DASQIW010000011.1:0-29843 GCA_035631375.1 Streptosporangiaceae bacterium | reverse complement strand
CACGCCGCAACAATCGGGTACCCGGATCGTTTGCCGCAAGCAGTTTCCAGGTGTGAGCAGGCAGGGCACAGTCGGCAGACTCGCTGACTCTGCACACCGCAGAATTGTCGGGTGTTCAAAGTGCAGCCCGCTGCCACGCGTGCCGTCGGCGTGTGGGGTCCCCCGCCGTTCGGCTTATCGCGCCGCATCCGCGCCACCGGTTTCACCCGCGCCGACGTGGGTCCCTGCCCTCCCGATCGATTCACGGGTGGGCCAGCGGCTTGTTGCGTTGGTGCTCGTCGCGAGCGCCAACGCTTTGCCGACTCCTGACCCCAGCTACCACGAACAGCATCGTTGCCGCCCCAAGAAAAAGGCCGAAACCCACCAGAAAGCCGCTCAATCCAAAGATCTTTCCAGCCACAATCCCAACAACTATCCCGAGTACGCCGGTCACCTCAGCCAGCAAGAAGCCGGCAGAATAGGCAGCCCAGAGCCTGACAGCTTCCGAGCCCAACTCGGACTCCGTCTCGGTCCAATCGAATTTGCTGCTCGCCCGCCATCGCCGCGACTGCCAGGCAACGAGCCGCCGCTCGTACGGCAACAGGCGATGCGCCTTACGATCAGGTAGCCGGCGCATACCTCCATGCTGGCACGAGCCAGTGCAAGAGTGCTCTGCGGAAGTCAGACGCGATGCATTCTCGACCCCAGGTCTTACGCAGTGTTGCCCGACTTCCCGCGCGACAGCCTTCGGCTGGCACCGGACCCAGGACCAGCCCGGCCACATGACCTGGCGACAACCCAGCGGCCGGACCGGTGACAAACGTCCACTCTCACCAGGCGTGACCGCGCGCCTCGAGCTGCCGCGGACCAAGCCGACCCCGTTACCCCATGGGTTATTCGCGGCTGAGGTGAAACCCATTCAGCTCGTGGTGGCGATGAAGTACGTGCTCGCGACGTCGCCCTCGATGTGCGCAGTCTCAACGGCCGTGAAGCCCGCCTCGCTGAGCATCTCCCGCGCTTTCTGCTCTCCCCACATCGCGCCGAGGCCCATGCCGTTGTCGGCAAGGGAAACGGTCATGCAGTGCATGCAGGAGATGGTGTACAGGAACGGGCCGAGTGGATGATCCATGTTCTGCTCGAGCTTGCTCGAGGCGGCGATCTCGCCGCACAGGTAGACGCCACCGGGCCGCAGTGCTCGGGCAATCCCCGCCAGCATCAGGTCCGGCCTGGCCTGATCATGCACGGAGTCAAACGTCGTGATGAGGTCGAACCTCGCGCTCTCACCCAGGCGGGAGGCGTCGCGCTTGATGAACCGCACGTTGGTGAGGCCTTTCCGGTCGGCCTCGGCAGTGGCCGCGGCGAGGCCGGTGTCGGACAGGTCGAACCCGGAAAACCGCGACTGAGGGAACGCCTCGGCCATCAGGTTGAGGGCATGACCGGAGCCGCACCCGACATCCGCGACCTCAATTCCGCCATGAAGCCGGTCCACGAGCCCGGGCACGAGCGGCAACGTGACGCTCATGAGGGTCGCGTCGTGGACAGCACCGCTGTCCTCTGCCATGACAGCCTGAAATCTCGGGAACGCCGAGTACGGAACGCCGCCGCCATGGCGGAAGCAGTCGAGTATCTGATCCTCGACCTGTGCGAGGAGTCCCACGTACTGCGCCTGCAGGGCGAGATTATTCTGGCCAGCGCTCCTGGTGAGCCAGGCTGCGTGGTCAGCGGGCAGCGAGAATTTCCCAGTGGCGGCGTCGTGATCAACGATTCTCCCGGTGGTCATCACCGCCAGCCACTCCCTGACATATCGCTCGCTCAGCCCAGCGGCGGCCGCGATCTCACCGTCCGTCGCCGCGGGCATGGCCGCCATGACGTCGAACAGCCCGCTGCGGTGTCCGACGCTGACCATCAGGGCCACCGCGGCGTCGTTCAACATGCGGACCATCTGATCGGCGAACTCCGCCGAGCCTGTCGCTTCTGTGGCGGTCATCGCGGCTTCCTCACCCACGCTTGTTCAGCTGTCACTTCATGCTAAAACCGGTCGAGGGGCCAGATCCGGGGCATGATGGCCGCATTCAGCTGGACTGCGATGATGAACCCGATGCTCGCGTACGTGCTGGCAAATGAGAGCAGCACTCCGACCGCGTACAGCGCCTGATACACGATGATCCGCCGCTCCATGGCGGCGACGGTCGCGCCGGTGACGTCCTCCTTGCGCAGCCGGGCCCGGCCGGCATAGCGCTGGCCCGCATAGAGCACGGCGCCGAGCAGCGCGATGTTCAGCCAGTACACGACGATGGCCAGCTGATAGGTGATGTAGTCGGCGACGAGCGTCGTCGAGAACGGCATCAGCACCACGAACAGCAGAAACACCAGGTGGATCCACGTGAAGTCACGGTTGCTGCGGCGCAGGTGATGGAACTGAGTCTGCTGGCCGACCCAGAACACTCCCAGCGTCAGAAAACTCATCAGGTAGGTGAGCAGGTGCCGCCACATCGGGCGCAGCACGTGATCCCACAGCTGAAGGTTGGACGGGTGGACCGCCGCCTGGAGGCTGGGAACGCTCTGTACCGTCAGCCCGAGCACCAGCAGGGTCATGGCCACGGCGAAGATGCCGTCGCTCAGCGCGGCGAGCCGCTCCATGCTGACGCCCGCGATCTGGCGGTAGGTGACGGGCACGCCGATACCCTAACGAAACTGCGGCTCCCTACCAGTACTGCGTCGTGGCGCCTGAACTGTTGGTGACGCCGCCGACCATCTCGGGGTGCTCGAACACCGACTGGATCGCGACCCGGCCCGGCCCCTGCAGCACGAGCCATATCGACTTCGCTTGCCACCGCGCGGAACTGAACCAGTACTGGCCGCGCGGGTACTCGAAGTGCAGGTACATGCGGACGCTGCGGTCTTTCCAGATCAGGCCACCCGGCTGGACCAGGATCCGCTCGCCCTGCCGCAGGTCGCGGACGAAGGTGTTGCCCGGGCCGTGAAGCAGCAGCAGACCCGGCCCGCCTTGGGCGAAGAACCGGTCCATCGTCCGGCCTAGCGGGTAGTGATACTCCTGGTCGTCCCCGCTTCTGGTGACGAACCAGATTCCGGAGTTCTCCCACTGGTAGCCAACGTTGCTCGTGGCGACCAGGAAGCGGTGCTCTACCACGTCGATGGCGTGATTGGCGGGCAGCGGCACCGCGAGCGTCTCACCGGGATGGTCGGCGCTGAGGGCGACGTGACCAGGCCCGCTGGCGGTCATCATGAGCAGCGGCATCCCGGCGAGCACCCGGTTCCAGCCGCCCGCCATCTTCATCATGTCCAGCCGGACGCTCGGCTCGGCGTGCAGCAGCGTGTGGTGGGAGAAGTAGACCGAATCCGCCGGGTCGAGCTTCATCTCCGCGACTGGCACGTACATGCCGCTGATCTGGCAGGTTGACCGGCTGAAGCGGATCCTGGCCATGTCCCTGATCGGCGGCTGCTCGGCCCAGCCGGACTTGGTGACGCGCACTCGCACGTCCGTCGGGGCGCCGCAGTTCGGGCACGTCGTACCGGTGCCATCGCTGGGCAGCCGGCAGTATGGGCAGGTGTAGGCCGGAGTCGACATCGGGCTCCCCTACTCGGTGCCGTGGTGCACGTACATGGACTGCACGCCAACCCGGCCGGGTCCGGTCATCTCGGCCAGGTACATGGTGTGGCTGCCGAGCATGCCGGTCTTGAATCGCTGCTGGACCGTGTTCATCTGTACCGACGAGTCCTTGTACAGGAAGCCGCCGGGCTCGACGAGGATCTTCTCACCTGGCTGCAGCGTCTTCTGGAAGACGTTGCCGTACCCGTGGAGCAGCAGCAGGCCCTGCTCGCCGCCGGTGACGAAACGGTCCATGTACATGCCGCTGCCGCCGTGCAGCACATTGGCGAGACCTTTGATCCGCACGAACGAGTAGTTGAGCGAGTGCGTCCCGGCCAGGAAGGCGTGCTCGCGCACGTCGATCTCATGCGACGGGTGGATCGGCAGGACCACGACCTCGCCGGTGGCATCCTTCGACAGCGCCACCCGGCCCGGACCGTGAGCGACGCTCATGATGTGAGGCATGCCGCCGATCATCCGCCGCGCGCCGCCGGCCACGTTCAGCGCCGAGAGCGGGACCTGCGGCTCCTTCCACAGCATGACGTGGTGCTCGAAGAACACCGAGTCACCCTGCGCCAGCGCCAGCTCGGCCACGGGCACGATCTCGCCCTCGATCTGGCAGGTGGAGTTAGAGAACCGGAACTCCGTCATGTCCCGCAGCCGCGGCGCCTCGGCCCAGCCCGAGTCCGACACGAGGTTGCGCTGGTCGAGCGGCGCGCCGCAGGTTGTGCAGCTCGTCCGCTCCGGCTCGTTCTGTGCCTTGCACCACTGACATTCGATCCTGTCCATCCGGGCAGGCCTTTCTGCTCGAGGGCGATTGCGCAGCGGGGACTGTTGTCGGCACAAAACGGCCGATGGTGGGTGGGATGCTAGCGAGCCCAGGCTCGCGTTGCCGGGTTATGCGGAGGGTGGCGGTGCAGTCGGCGTACCGCACTCGCCGCAGAACTTCGCGGTCGAACTCAGCATCGCGTTGCAGTTCGTGCAGTGCTTCTGCGTCGGCGTGCCGCACTCGCCGCAGAACTTGGCTCCGACCTGTACAGGGCTGCTGCAGTTGCTGCACGCGACGGTCGCTGCCTCGGGAGCCGGAGCCTGAGCAGCCGGCGCGGCCGGCGCGGCCGACGCCTGCGGTGGCGCAGCCGCGGCTTGCTGGGCGTAGCCCCCGCCCCCGCCGGCGAAGCCAGTGCCCGGTGGCGGCGGGTTGTAGGGCGCCTGAGCAGGAGCCTGCATCATCTGGCCCGCCATGCCGAGGCCGGCTCCGAGGAACATCGGCGTCACGGCCCCGCCGCCTTGCGCCATGCCCTGGCCCGCGCCCTGCAGCGCCTCGGCCTGCGCGGCCTGGAGGAACCCGCCCGCGAGCCGACTGTAGGCGGTGTCGCCGGCCAGTTTCTTCAGCCGGGCGTTGTCCTCGTCGTCGAGGTTGACGTCGACGTTGCCGAGCCTGGTCAGCGTGATGCCGTAGTCGGACAGCTCCCTGTTGGCAGCCTCGAGTGACTGCGCCTCGATCTCCGGGCTGTGCATGGACAGGCCGAGTATTGGCCACGCGCCGGACATCAGCTGCGTCGTGACCGTCGTGCGGGTCACCTTGAGCAGCTGCTGCGTCACCCAGGCGGTCACCGCGCTGTTGTCGGTCACATCGACGGTGCCAACCAGGTTCAGGATGACCTTCGTCGGATCGGTGACGCGCAGCGAGTACTCGCCGAACGTCCGCAGGGTCACGATGAGTCCTGACACCGGGTCCTGGACCTCGTCAAGGCGCCCGCCGAACCGGTTGTTGGGGAACTCTCGCGTGCCGACGAAGAAGATCTCCGCGCGGAAGGCGTTTCCTGCGGAGGCCCAGTCGACGAACATGCCGAGAAACGGGAGCTCGCGCGCGTCCAGCGTGTGCTGGCCCGGCAGTAGCACGCCCATGACCTGGCCCTGGCTCATGAAAACGGCCGTGGCATCGGGCTCGACGATCGCCCGGGAGAACTTGCGGATGTTGATGTCCGGCCACTTGTAAACGATCTGGCCCTTGGCCGAGTCAGGCGCTGCGATGAACTCGCGGCGAGCCTCGTTCAGAAGTCCCATGAAAAAGCCGCTCCCCTACTGCGAAGTGTGACTCTCGCTGCCCACCCTCGTCACGCTTACGGGGATCATACGTCCGCCACCGCCTGTTGCGGCCCGTTGCAGAGGGGAAAGGTCCGGCTAACGACGGACGAAATTCGCGCTCTGATGCCTGCCATGCCATGTTCAACCGGCGTCATACTGGCAATAGACAGATTTGCAGCGAAATCCAGGCAGACTGGCGGCGGCATCGAAGCTGCCACCGAGTCGCACGCGGAGGTGAAACGTGGGCATCGGCGGGGCGCTCGCAGCGGCGCGCAGCGAGGCCGGGCTGACAGTAGACCAGGTGAGCGAGCGGACCCGCATCCGACGTACCATCATCCGCGCCATCGAGCAGGACGACTACTCTCCGTGCGGCGGCGACTTCTACGTGCGAGGTCACATCCGCGCGATCGCTCGCGTCGTCGGTACCGATCCGGTGCCGCTGATTGAGGAATACGACGTGACCCACGGGGTGCAGCACGCGCCGCACCTGGAGCCTGGCGAAGGCGACCCCGCGCATACCGTCACGATCACGGGTACGGCGAACCGCCTGCCGGGCGCGGTGCGAGGGACCAGGCCGGGGGGGATCACCGCCGCCGAGGCATTCAGCCCTGCCATGCCGCTCCGGTTCGACGGCCGTAGACGCGTGCCGCGCTGGGCCGTGCTTCTCGGCGCGCTCGCTGTCGCGCTGGTCGCCGTCCTGGTGTACCTACTGGCATCGCAGGGACCCCAGCCCGCGCCAGCGCCATCACACGGGGCGAAGGTAGCGCATCACGTCGCGGACCGGAGCCCTGCGGCCAGCTCCGCCGCCGCGAGCCAGGCGCCGACGCCGGCTCCGACCCAGCTGCCGGTGGCGAGTGCCGACGCTTTCGGGCTTGCCGGGCCAGGCCAGGGAGACAATCCGCAGGACGCGTCTCTTGCGGTCGACGGCAGCAGCAGTACCGCCTGGCACAGCGACTGGTATGCGCAGGCTGATCTCAACGGGCAGCCGGGTACCGGCCTGCTGCTCGACCTGGGGACCACGGGCACGGTATCGAGCGTCCAGCTCGCGCTGGGCCCTGCAGCCGGCGGCACCGTGCAGCTGCGGGCCGGCGGTGCGCCGACGCTGGCCGACCTGCCAGTCGTGGCGCAGGCAGCGATCCCTGGCGGGACAATCAGCCTTCAGCCGGCCACGCCAGTGTCGGCGCGGTACCTGCTGATCTGGTTCACCCAGCTGCCGCCAGGTGGTGCGGGCACGTACGAGGCCTACGTCTACAACGCAAGCGTGTCCGGCACGGCTTAGCTGACTGGCCTCCGGCCGCGCGGCTACCATGCGGGCTGTGCGCTTCGCGATCTCCATACCGCAGCTGTATGCGGACGGCGAATTCGATCCGGTGGCGTTTCGCAATTACTGCTCCGCCGTGGAGCAGCTGGGCTACGACAGCGCCTGGGCGCACGAGTCGCTGCTCAGCGCGTCCGCGCAGCTGTCGCCCATCGAGATGATGGCCTACGCGGCAGCCTTCACGCAGCGGCTGCGGCTTGGCTGCGCGGTATTCGTCTCCACCCTGCACGGCCCCGTGCACCTGGCGCGGAGCATCGCGACGCTCGACCAGATCAGCGGGGGGCGGATCGACGTAGGCATCGGGACCGGCGGCAAGCAGCGGCCGTTCGCGGCTTTCGGCCTGACGAGCGACAGGTACGTCGCCCGGTTCGTGGAGGGCCTCGCCGTGATGAAGGCTCTCTGGACCCAGCCGCGCGTCACCTTCGACGGCGAGTTCTGGCAACTCAGGGACGTTGCGATGGAGCCGAAACCGCTGAGCAAGCCGCACCCGCCGGTCTGGATCGGCGCAACCGGCGAAGAGGCGCTCCGCCGGGCAGCGCGGCTTGGCGACGGCTTCTTCGGATCTGGCGGCTCGCCGACCGACCGGTTCGCCGACCAGGTCCGCATCGTCAGGACGGCACTCGCGGACGCCGGCCGTGATACCGCGGAGTTCCCGATCGCCAAGCGCCTGTACATCGGCGTCGACGACAACGCCGGGCGTGCCCGCGACCGTATGAACGCGGCGATCGCGCGGATGTACGGTCGGCCCGTACCCGAGATCGAGGCTGCCGCCGTGGCCGGAACGCCAGCCGACTGTGCCGCCGAGATATCGAAGACTGCGGCGGCGGGTGCCGAGCTCATCCTCTTCACCACGCTGTTCGAGCCCGCCGAGCAGGCGGCGCGCCTAGCAGCCGACGTGATCCCGCTCGTTAGCCAGCGCTGACCGCGGAGATCACCGCCAGCGCGAACGTGGCGATCGCGAGCACGCCGTGACTGGCTGGCACGAGCGGGCGGAGGTACCAGCCAGACTTCCGTTCCGCGCGCTCCGCAGGCTGAGCGAGGTTACGGGCGAGCAGTTCGTCGACGAGCTGGCTGGCCAGCTCTTCGTCATCGAGGGCGCGCTTGATCGCGCTGTCCGGCACGACTCCGCTGCTGGGAGCTTCGGCCTCTGGTGTGTCGCCGGGATAGGGCGTCCAGATCGTGACCGTAGAAACCCCGAGGCCGATTGCGGGGGCCAGCAAGGCGAGGGCGAGCCAGGCAGCCGGTTTCGCGGCCGCGATCACGAACACGATCCAGCACACCAGCCCGGCAAGGTTGAGGCCGGCATGGCCGACAAGCACCGGAACCGACATGGCAGCTCTCGCCCCGCCGCGGGCGAGCCAGCTCCGCACCATGAAGGCGCCGAGTGCCTCGGTGGCCAGCCAGCTGACCAGCGTCACCACGTCGAGCGCATTGCCTGTCGGCATCGCAGCGTGACCTCATGAAAGCCCGTTGATTGGTAAAACGAATACTTATAGCCTGACTGGAATGACTTCGGATGATCTTTCCGATCTGTCACACCTGTCGCCACCGTCCAGCCGCCGACACCGACGTCGTCGCCGACCAGCGATAGCCGCATGGACGATGGTATCGGCGGCATGCCTCGCGATCGCTGTCGTGTCCGGGCTGGTGGCCCGCCGTGATGCGACGCGCCCGCCGACAGCGGCGGAGCGCGCGGCTGCCGAGGCGACGGCCGTGGCGCAGCGGTGGCGCGTGTGGACCGCTGGCCGGATTTTCCCCGCGTCGCTCAGCTACAGCACGAGCCTGCTGACCACCGAGACGGCAGCCAGGGTCGCCATCGCGAACCGGACCTCATGCGCGGCCGCATTGGATCCGAGCCTTGCGGCGCTCACGGTCACCGACCGGTGCCAGGCGGGCTTGCGCGCCGCGTATCTGGACCAGCTCCAGGGCATCGTCTACACCGTTGGCGTCCTGGCGTTCCCGAGTGCGCGCCTCGCGGCGGCATTCGCCCGCCGGGTGCCAACAAGCGGTCCGAGTGCGCTTGTCCTGCGCGCGGTGGAACTGCCCGGCACGGCAACCGCCCTGGCCAGCGACCAGTCACGACAGGCTGCCACGTCGCGGACTGCAGGTCCGTTCGTCGTGCTCACCGTCGCTGGCTACGCCGACGGCGAGCCCGCTGGGCCGGGCCAGGAACCTCGAGTCGGTATCTTCGCGCCAGCTTCCCAGCTTGCCGCCGACGTCGCCGGGCCGCTGAGCGCGCCGGCCCAGGTGAACTGCGCCAGCCCGCAGTGGGCATGCTGATGGCCGTCACGAAGCTACGCCGCTGTGCATCGCGGTCGGTCCTGGTGAGCGCGCTGGCGCTCGCGCTATTCGCCGCGCAGTTCGCCGCGCGGCCAGCCAGCGCCGACGCCCAGACCCTAGGCCAGCTGGTCCGCGCCGATGACCTGGTCAGCCTGCGGGCTATCGACGTGCCCACGGCGTGGGCGCGAACGCACGGTAACGGCGTCACCGTTGCAGTGCTGGACACTGGCGCTGACCCGAGCGTGCCAGATCTGGCGGGCTCAGTGACGGTGGGACCGGACTACACCAGAGGCGCCGATCCGGCTGGCTACCAGCCGCCGCACTTGCACGGCACCTACATCTGCTCGATCATCGCCGGGCACGGCAGCGGGCCTGGCCGGGCGGAGGGCATTATCGGTGTCGCGCCGGGCGCCAGGCTCCTGTCGATCCGTGTCATCCCCGACGACAATGAGCCTGGCTTCGCCGTCTACAACGAGAACTCTTCCTTCGCCGATGCGATCGCGAACGGCATCAATTACGCCGTCGGGCACGGGGCCAGCGTCATCAACATGTCCCTCGGCTCCACGGGCGCGACCCGGAACCTGCGCGAAGCACTCGCGAACGCCATTGCGCATAGTGTCGTGATCGTTGCCTCCGCCGGGAACGGCGGCTCGGCGGGCGGAGGTTTCTCGCCCTACTCCTATCCGGCGTCATTCACCGGCGTGATCTCGGTGGCTGCCGTGGGCCCAGCCGGTCATCGCGCCTCCTTCTCGGAGAAAAACTCCTCGGTTGTCGTCGCAGCCCCGGGCATCAACGTGGCCGGCGTGGAAGGTGGCGGCACGTATGTGTCCGGAGACGGGACGAGTCCGGCGTCGGCCCTCGTCGCTGGCGTCGCGGCGTTGATCAGGTCGGCGTACCCGCATCTGTCGCCCGACCAGGTCATGCAGGCGATCGTGACGTCGACTAGCCGTCGGCCTGCCGGCGGGTACAACCCCGGCGTCGGATTCGGCGAGGTCAACGCCGCGGCTGCGCTGACTACTGCTGGCCGACTCGCGCCGCAGCCAGCGACCGGTGCCGGCAGTGTGGCCGCGACTGCCCGGTTCGGTACCGGGCGAGCTGGACCCATCGCGGTGGTGGCCCGTGACACGACCAGGATCGCGGCGATGGCAGCGATCGCATTCGCAGCGCTCCTGGGATTCGTGGGCGCTAGCCTCGCGCTGGTCGCTAGCGCGCGGCGGCGGCGCCGTCGCCCTCCGCTGGCCGACGACCTGCAGATGTGGGGACTTGATGACTACACCGCTTGATCCCGGCCTCGGTCTCAGCCAGCCAGAACCGGCAGCCAGGCCGACCCAGCAGCGCCGGCGGCCACGCCGGGGGCTGTTCGTCACGCTCATCGCGCTCGGGGTCTTGCTCATCGTCGCGGGCGCAGGAGCGCTCGGCCGGGAGATGACGAGAGCGGCGACCCCCGCCGAGGCTGCCGCGGCCCTGCAACAGGAGATCGCCACGCGCTGGGAGCGGCTTCCCGCGGGGAAGATCTTCCCCGCGACGGTCAGCTATTCCGACGCCGAGGGCACCTCGATGGTCGCCCGCCTGGTGGGCATTGCGCCGCGAGCCTCCTGTCAGGGTGCGCTCGGGCCGGCCGGATACGCGGCTGTTCACGGCCTTGGCTGCGCCGCGATCTTGCGAGCGACATACGTCGACGGGAGCGGCGCACTCGTCGCCACCGTTGGCGTCGCCGTGCTGCGTTCCCCGGCGGCGGCACAGCAGGCCTGGAGCAGCGTTCTCTCGCTGGGGCCCGTCGATGGCCTGTACGCAGTGACGTTCGCCGGCACGACCGCCGCCCGGTTCGATGACACCGGGCGCGGAGCGCAGGGCGGCATAGCGGCCGGACCCTATCTCTTGCTGTACACCGCAGGTTTCACCGACGGGCTGCCGGGCAGCGCCGCCGCCGACCAGCAGTCCGAGCTCGACTCATTCGGCAACGGCGTGGACATCGGCCTCCAGCATGTGCTGACCGGACATGGCAAGCCCTGCGCTATGAAGGACATCACGTGCTGATCAGCCTCTGGAAGGCTCACGCCGGTCTCGTGGCCAGCAGCGTGCTGAGCGCCGTCGTCGTGGTTGCCTGCGTCGCCGGGCCGGCCGCGACCGCGACCGCGGCCGCGACCGCGGCGGCGGCGGGCCCGGGCATCCCTGCCTCGGCCAAGAACCAGCTCGCCAGCGAGATTACCGCGGCTTGGCAGCTCACCAACGGGCACGGCGTGACTGTCGCAGTCCTCGCTACGCCGGCCGATCACATCAGCGAGCTGGCCGGCAAGCTGACCATCGGGCCGAACTACGCGCCGCTGCCCGGCGCATCAGCGGTAGAAGGAACGCTCCTGGCGTCGATGATCGCCGGCAGCGGCGCGACGACCGCCAACGCATTCGGGACGGTGGGCCGCGCCCCCGGAGCCCGCATCCTGTCCGAGAGCGTCTTCAATCCCACCAGTCACTCGCCGCGCGAGAAGCACTACGAGTCCGATGGCATCTGGCAGGGCATCGTGGCCAAGGCCATCAGGTACGCCGTCGACCACGGTGCCAGCGTCATCGTGGTCGCCGAGCCGGGCGGTAACACTTCGGACCTCGACGGGGCAGTGGCCTACGCGATCTCCAAGAACGCGGTCGTGATCGGCGCGAGCGCCGCAGGCAGCCGTAACTCCAGCGCGCTCTACTACCCAGACAGCCTGCCCGGAGTGATCAACTTCAGCGGGACCACCATCAGCGGCCTGCCGCCGCCGCAGAGCCATGAGCAATACCCCACCAACGACTCGGTGCTGGTCACTGCCCCGGACAATCAGGTCGCCGCGTCCGGGCCGGGCGACGCGCCGTACATGGCATGGGGCTATTACTCAGCAGTTGCCTGGGTCGCCGGCACCGTCGCGCTCATCAAATCGCTGTACCCGCAGATCACCCCCGCCATGGTGGCGACGGCGCTGGCCATGTCGGCGAGCTACCACCCGGCCGACGGCTACAACACGACCATTGGCTATGGCCTGATCAACCCGGTCGGTGCCCTGCACGAGGCCGCGAGCCTGGTGAAACTCGGCGCCACCGCGAAGCCCGGCACGGGTGTGGTGCCCGCCGCTGCCCGGTTCAGCGGGACTCCGCCGGCCGCCATCCACGCTGTCCGGCACCCGGTCGTCATGCTGGCCGGATCCGGCGCGGCCATCGCCGGCGCGATCCTGCTGGTGCTGGGGTTCCGTGTCAGGGCTCGAGGGCGGCGATCCCCTGGAGGTCGACACAGTTCTGTGTATGACGCCGCACTACCACCATGAGCACCGCTGCGCAGGACCGGCACCGGACGACGGTGCCGGGAGCGCGCAGGTACACGACCGTCTCGGCCATCTGCATGGAGGCGCCACAGGTGGCGCACGTGGCGACGGCTGCCGTCATCTCGCTGCCGAAGACCTCGAACAGCATGCCGCCGATTGCGTTGCCGTCCAGCACACTTTCGTCCAGAGCCGTCATTTCCCCCCCGCTCCCCCGTATCGTTCGGTCTTGACCCGGTGCGCCGGGTATCCGAGGCCCACCAGACCTGCCGCGACCGTCTCGACGAACGGCGTCGGGCCGCAGACGTACGCCAGCCCTTCCTGTCCGGCCGGCCACGCGGTCTCGGCGAGAAGTTCGGCGCCGACTCGCCCGGTGTGCCCGGTCCAGCCCGGCGGTTGCTGCCTGGTCAGCGTGTAGACGACCGCGACCCCGTCGTCGGCCTCGTCAAGTTCAGTGCGGTAGATAACGTCCGGCAGCGAGCGCGCCGAGTACAGCAGGCGAAACGGTGCTTTACTGCCGAGGTTACGCCGGTGCCGCAGCATCGATCGGAACGGCACCACGCCCGAGCCGCCCGCTACCAGCAGCAGCGGCGTGGCCGCGTCGGCCCCCGTCCAGACGAAGTACCCGCCGATGGGGCCGCGGAGCTCGATCTGGTCGCCGACCCGCAGTTCCTCCGTGAGATACGGCGAGACCTCTCCGTCCTCGAGCCGCTCGACCGTGACGGTGACCGGCTCGCCGGGCGCCGAGGCGATGGAGTACGACCGTTCGGCCGTGTAGCCGTCCTCAGCGGTGAGCCGCACGTCCAGGTGTTGCCCGGCCGTGTGGCCGGCCCAGTCAGGCACGTTCAGGACGATCGTCCGCACCGACCCGGTCTCGTCCATGACCGCGTCGACCGTGGCGACCTGCCAGGTCAGTCGCCCGCGTACCGCTGTTCCCGCCATGGATCCCCGTAGTTGTGGTAGCCGTACCGCTCCCAGAAACCGGGCTCGTCAGCGGCCAGCAGATCCAGGCCGCGAACCCACTTGGCGCTCTTCCAGAAATACAAATGGGGAACGAGAAGCCGGGCGGGACCGCCGTGCTCGGGCGCTAGCGGCCGCCCGTCGTACTCGTACGCCACCCACGCCTTACCTGCCGTCAGGTCGGCCAGCGGCAGGTTTGTCGTATAGCCGCCGTCGCAGAAGGCAAGCGCGAATCTGGCTTGGTGGCCGATATCCGCCAGCAGGGTGTCGATCGCCACGGCCTGCCAGCTGGTATCCAGCTTCGACCACCGCGTCACGCAGTGAATGTCAGCGGTGACCTGCTCGGCTGGTAGCGCCAGCAGGTCCGGCCAGGTCAACGTCCGCAGGTCCCGGCCGGCCTCCCGGATCGAGAATGTCCAGTCCCTGAGCGGGGTGTGCGGCGTCGGGCCTGCGGACAGCACCGGGAAATCGCTGGTCAGGTACTGTCCGGGCGGGATTCTCGCCGTGTCAGCCGGGGACTCGCGCCGGCGGCCGTGAAAGCCGCGTGATACGGGGCTCATGGTGCCTTCATTCCCCGTCTTCGAGCATCGCCATCAGCTTGGTGACGGTGGCCCAATTACGCGCAGTGCCGCCCGCCAGCGAGGCCGACGCGGTGAGCTTCGCCGCAAGATCGCTGCGGCCGAAGCCATCGGGGGTGTGCAGAAACAGCGTCCGCCCGATAACAACCGCTTCGTCCCTGCTGCCGCCTGCTCGCGCTGCTTCGGCCGCGACCGCGATCGCGGCGAGGCCGGACTCTGTGTGGTCATCGATCCGGAAGACGGCGTGGACGAGCCTCGGGTTTGGCTCGTCAGCAAACGGGTTGGCGGCGATCACCCGCGCGAGTTCCGCCGCGGAGATCACCACGACCGCCGGCCGGACACCGAGCCGCTCCGCGATGCGGCGCTCCAGGACCGAGGCCAGGTCCGCCGCGTCCTCCTGGTCTGCTGCGAACAGCAGGTTCCCGCTCTGTATATAGGTGGAGACGTCGGAGTAGCCCAGGTCCGCCGCGATCTGCCGCAGGTCCGCCATGGCGACCTTGTTGCGACCGCCGACGTTGATACCGCGCAGCAGCGCCACATATCTCGGCATGACCCCGAGACTAGCGAGATATGCCCTGGTGCTCGCCGAGGGCGATGGGCCGGCTCAGGATCATTGACGGTCAGCGGCGACCGCCTCGCGCACCAGCTCCTCTAGGTGCTCGAGCGGGACCTTCCCGTCTACGCGCTGACCGTTGACATAGAACTTCGGGGTTGCGTTGACCCCGTTTCGCAGTCCCTCCTGCATGTCCCCGTCGATCTTCCCGGCGTAGCGCTGCTCGGCGACGTCGTCGGCGAAGCGCGGGACGTCGAGGCCGACCATCTGGGCGTAGGTGACCAGTGAGTCGGTATCGAGGTGCGCGTGCGGCTGCAGCAGCAGCTCATACATCGGCCAGAACTTGCCCTGCGCGGCGGCGGCCTCGGCGGCCTCGGCCGCCTGCGCCGCGTGCGGGTGCAGCTGCGGGATGGGAAAGTTCCGGAATACGAACCGGATCTTGCCGCGATAGGTGTCCAGCATCTCCTGCACATCCCGGAACGCGCCACGGCAGTACGGGCATTCGTAGTCGCCGTACTCAACGACGGTCACCGGCGCGTCGGCCGGACCCTGCGCGTGGTCGTCCGCTGTCACTCGGGGCGTCGTGAATGTCTCCACTGCGGCTCCTTCCCCTCAGCCGTGGCTCGCGACGAGCGCGGTCACGACCGTCAGCGTGATCGAGAGCGCTGCTGCGGCGCCATGCAGGGCGATCAGCCGGGGCGGGAACGACCAGCTGCCGCTCTCCTTGCGCAGCGCGGCCTGCCGGTTGCGCGCGTACCAGCTGAGTCCCACCAGCAGCGTCGTCACCAGGACCGCAAACGAAATCCAGGCGAACGGCCGGTAGTGCACGAACGTGAACATCAGCCAGCACGCTACGCCGGTGGTGGCCAGCGCCGGGTGAGTGAACTCCAGGAGCGGGTGCTCGCCCGCCGGTGTGCTGACCCGCGCGTGCGGCCCCGGCGGCGGCTTTCCCTCCGCCGTGAGTGGCACCGCGCCGATGCGGACCAGCGGCTCTGCCGGCGACTCAGCCGGCGCAACTAGCTGAGGCGCCGATGCGCGCCGCCGGGCGGTACCTGCTCGTAGCAGGCTGAGGCCAGCCCCGGCCGTGCACAGCCACAGGATGAGCGCGGCGATCGCCACCCAAGCTCCCTTTCACCCAGTCCCAGCCGACAAGGCTAGCCGACATGAACCTGGCGCCATCCTGGCATCCGCTGTAATCTTGTAATCGATCTGATCGAGGAGGCAGCGGCGACATGGCAGCGGAACCACTCGACGCTTATTCCCAGATCGTGGCCGGGGTGGCCGCCGAGCTCACGCCCCGGGTCGCCAGCCTCCGGGTGCCCCATCCAGGCGGCCGCCTGCGCGGCGAAGGTCTCGGCTCGGCGGTCATCTACACGCCCGACGGTTTCCTGCTCACCAACGCGCACGTAGTCGGGCGTGCCGACCAGGGAGTGGCGCTGTTCTCCGACGGTGGCAGCGCCGCGTTCCGGGTGGTCGGCGCGGATCCGCTGTCGGATCTCGCGGTCGTCAGGGTCGACACCGCTACGCCCAATCCGGCGGTCCTCGGCGAGGCCGACGACCTCGTCGTCGGCCAGCTTGTGGTGGCGGTCGGAAGCCCTCTCGGCCTCACCGGATCGGTGACGGCCGGCGTCATCAGCGCCCTCGGCCGGTCGCTACCGACCAGGGAAGGCATGAACACCCGGCTGGTCGAGGACGTCATTCAGACCGACGCAGCACTCAATCCGGGTAATTCCGGCGGAGCGCTCGCCGACTCGCGGGCCCGCATCGTCGGCATCAACACGGCAGTGGCCGGTGTCGGCCTGGGACTCGCCGTGCCGATCAACGCGACCACTCGCAAGATCATCTCCGCGCTCATGCGAGACGGCCAGGTGAGGCGCGCCTATCTCGGCATCGTGAGCGTGCCCTTCCCGCTCAGTGAGCCACTGCAGCAGCGCTTCGGCCGGACCACCGGCCTGAGAGTGGCCGAAGTCGTGCCGGGAGCGCCGGCGGACCGGGCCGGGCTGCGTCGCGGCGACCTGCTCATCACGGCGGGCGGGCACTCGGTCACCCGCGCACAAGACCTGCAGAAGCTCATGTTCGGCGAGGCGATCGGGCGGCCGCTGGCGGTCACTGTGCTGCGCAACGGCGCGCTAGTCGACGTCATCGCTGAGCCCACGGCGCTGGTCGCGGCCTAGTCACACATTGGCCTGTCGACGCGTTATCCCGCAGCCGGCGGCGCGGAGTCGGTCACCGCGGTCCCAGGAGGGGCAGGACGCCGGCGGGCCGGCTCGCGGCCAGCCGGCTGCCGGGCCCTGGCACGTGCGGTGATCGCGGGAATGTCCTGGACCGACGACTCGCCCGCCGCGAGCATGACCGTGGCGCCGTGGTGGCTGATGTCGAGCGGCTCACCCTCGACAAGCAGGTAACGAGCCGACGCGTGCTTGATCTCCACCCGGAGCCGACGGCCTTGCAGCACGATGGTGAAGGCCAGCCGGGCCAAGCCATCCGGCAGCCGCGGCGCGAACTGCGGGACGCCCGCCTCATATCGCAGTCCGGCGAAACCGGATATCAGCGCCACATACGTGCCGGCCAGCGAGGCGATGTGCACGCCATCCCTGGTGTTGTGTTCCAGGTCGTCCAGGTCTATCAGCGCCGCCTCGCCGAGATAGTCGAACGCCAGGTCCAGCTCGCCCACCTCCGCGGCCATGACGGCCTGCGTGTTCGCCGACAGCGAGGAGTCCCTGACGGTCAGCGCCTCGTAGTAGTCGAAGTTCCTGGCCTTCTGCTCGGCCGTGAAGGCCTCGCCGCACTTCTGCATCGCGAGGACCAGGTCCGCCTGCTTCACGACTTGCTTGCGATACAGGTCGAAATAGGGGTGGTGCAGCATCAGCGGATAGTTACCGGCGGGGGTGTCGGCAAAATCCCAGGCCTGGTGACCGGTGAAGCCGGCTGCCTGCGGATGCACGCCGAGCGCCTCGTCGTAGGGGATGAACATCGCGGTGGCAGCGTCCCGCCAGCCTGCGGCTTCCTCCAAGTCGACACCCAATTCCTGGGCGCGATCCGGGTACTTCTCTGCCCTCTCCGCAGCTGCCAGCAGGTTCCGCTGCGCCATCAGATTCGTATACACATTGTCGTCAGCGAGCGCGCTGTATTCGTCCGGTCCCGTGACACCGTCAATATGAAACCGGCCCTCGCTGTCGTGGTGGCCGAGCGACCGCCAGAGCCGCGCAGTGTGCACCAGCAAGTCGGTGCCAACGGTTTGATCGAAGTCCGAATCCGCGGTCGCCGCGACATAGCGGATGACCGCATCGGCGATGGCGGCGTTCACATGGAAGGCCGCCAGGCTGGCGGGCCAGTAACCAGAGCACTCCGGGCCCGTAATGGTCCGCCAGGCGAAGGCGGCGCCGTCAAATCCGAGCTCCGCCGCTCGCGCGCGGGCGGTGGGAAGCGTGCTCTGCCGCCAGCGCAGGGCGCTCGCGGCGGCGTCCGGCGCGGTCACGCTGAGCAGGGGCAGTACGAACATCTCGGTGTCCCAGAACGTGTGCCCGTCATAGCCGGGCCCGGTCAGGCCCTTGGCCGGGATCGGCCGGTCCTCCCCGCGGGCCCCGGCCTGCAGCACGTGGAACAGCGAGAATCGGACCGCCTGCTGAATCTCCGCATCGCCGTCGACCTCAACGTCGGAGCGATCCCAGAAGTCGTCAAGGTAGGTGCGCTGTTCGTGCACCAAGCCCTCCCAGCCCACCAGGCGGCCCGAGCTGAGCGCCGCCCACACCGAGTCCCGCACCATCTCCAGCGAGCGCCTGCTCGACCAGTGGTAGGCCACAAACTTCACTACCTGCAGCCGCTGGCCGGGCTCCAGCATCGCCGTGGCGGTCATGAGACCGCCGTCCGCGAGCACCTTCGTGTCTGTGCGCAGGCTGTCCGGCCCGCTGACAAGGTGGTCCATCGCCGCACCAACCCGGATGCCACTGCGTTGCGTCCGGTGCACCAGCACGACGGCGCTCTCGTCCTCACCCTGGTATTCAGGGTCAAGCGGGCGCTCGAGCACGGCCGCGGCGCGCGGATCGCCGTCAGCAGCAGGCAGCTGCTCGTTGGCCAGGAGCTCCGACTGGACTGTGATCTGATGCGCACTGCCGAGGGGTTCCACCTCATAGCTGATCGCCGCGACGGCCCGGTGTGTAAAGGACACCAGCCGCCGCGATACCAGCCGCATGGACCCGCCTGCCGGGGACACCCACTCGGCCTGGCGGGTGAGCAGACCGGTCCGAAAATCGAGCACGCGCTCGTGCGACCGGAGGCTGCCGTATCGGACGTCGAAAGGCTCGTCATCCACGAACAGCCGGATGATCTTGCCGTTCGTGACGTTGATGACCGTCTGGCCGGACTCCGGGCGCCCATACGAGCGCTCGCCGTACGGCAGCGGCCGGTCCTCGTAGACGCCGTTGAGGTAGCTGCCCGGTAGCCCGTTCGGCTCGCCCTCGTCCAGCACGCCCCGCCAGCCGATGTGGCCGTTGGACAGTGCGAACACCGACTCGGTCTGCGCCAGCCGGTCGAGGTTCAGTCCGGTCTCCCGCAGCGCCCACGGATCGAGGCTGAACTCAGGTTGCTTGATCACAGCAGGTCTCCGAGATCGGTCACCACGACGTCGGCGCCGTGCTGCCGGAGCGCATCAGCCTGACCCACCCGGTCCACGCCGACCACGCATCCGAATTGTCCGGCCCGTCCCGCCGCGACCCCGGCGAGGGCGTCTTCGAACACCGCCGCCGCCTTGGGGGCCAGGCCGAGCGCCTTGGCGCCAGCGAGATAGGTGTCAGGAGACGGCTTGCCGCGTAGGTGCTCCGCCACCGCCACGACGCCGTCGATCCGGGCCTCGAACAGGTCGGCGATGCCCGCGGCCGCGAGCACGTCGGCCGTATTCGCGCTGGACGATACGACGGCCCGGCGCAGGCCGGCGTCGCGGGCGGCCCGGACGAAGCGGACCGAGCCGGGATAGGCGTGCACGCCGTCGGTCCGAAGACGGCGCAGCAGGATGTCGTTCTTGGCGTTACCGAGTCCGTGGATGGTCGGGGCGCCCGGCGGGTCGTCCACCGCCCCGGCCGCGAGGTGGATGCCGCGGGACGCCAGAAACGACGCCGTTCCCTCTTCTCTCGGCCTGCCGTCGACGTACTCGTCATAGTCGTGCACCGGGTCGAAGGGGACGAACGGCTCGCCCTTTTCCAGCGCCCGGGTGCGGAGGAAGCTGTCGAACATCTCCTGCCATGCCGCGGCGTGCACGGTGGCCGTCTGCGTCAGCACGCCGTCCAGGTCGAACAGGCAGCCGCGGATCGGATCCGGAAGTCCGAGCACTGGCCCAGCCTATGAGAGCGCGCTGTAGCCGCCGCGCTGAGGCCAAGCTGAGGCCAAGTAGTTATCTCACCACGCGGAAGTACTGCCTTGCGGCCCTGCTAACGCCCCTCTAGAGTCGGCACACCTTGCCCAGGACGGCCGGGGTTCTTGCCGTCACCACCAGGTAGTGGAAAGACAGGTGCGAATGTACGGACGAGTAGCACACGCGCGTCCCTTCGTCGCCCTCATCGCGGCTGTGGGAATCGCCACCCTGGTCGGCTGCGGCAGCAGCGGCAACCCGACCAGCACATCGAGCGGCGGCTCGACCGGCACCGGGGCGGTCAAGTCGTCAGATTGCGGCACCAAGCCCGGCGTGAAGGCCACCGGTACGCCTATTAACCTCGGAGCGATCGTCACCGATCAGACGGGCACGTCGTTCGCCGACATCGCCTACATGGCGGACGCGTACTTCACCTGCGTCAACGCCAACGGCGGCATTAACGGGCACCCGATCAAGTACTACATCGAGACCGAGCAGACCCAGCCAGCGCAGATCGCCGGCGACGCCAACCAGCTTGTGCAGACCGACCAGGTGCTCGGCATCGTCGGCAACACCAGCATCATCGAGTGCTCGGTCGACTCGAGTTACTGGCAGCAGCACGGGTTCTACATCATCGACTCCGGGATCGCTCCCGAGTGCTACTCCACGTCGAACAGCGCCGCGGTCAACATGGGCCCGCGGTACAGCTCCGACGGCGCGGTCCAGTACGCGATCTCCCAGCACGTCTCCAAGATCGTGTTCGACCAGGCCAACGTACCCGGCACCCAGCACATCGCTGCCGGACCGAACGCGCTGGCAGCCGCCGCGCACATCCCGATCGTGGATCTGGCCGAGACCCCGCCGGTCACCAGCGCGAACTCGGTGGCCATCAAGGAGGTCAACGACGCCGGCCCGAACGGCGCCGTGATCCTCAACTTCACCCCGCCGGACGCGCTGACCATCCTGCAGGCGGCCCAGAAGCTTGGCATCGTGGACCACGTGAAGATGTGGGGCTGCTCGACGCCGTGCAACACGGACTTCCTGGCCCAGTCGCTCGGCGCGCAGTGGAACAGCAAGCTGTTCGTAAACGCGGAGCTGACCCCGCCCGACTCAACGAACAGCAAGACCATGCAGCTGTACAACGCGATCCTGAAGGACTACGGCTCCTCCGGGCCGCACAAGGTCGCAGGCGGCGTCGGCAGCTTCAGCCAGATGGGCTTCACCGAGGCGGAGATCGCCGTGCACGCGCTCGAGGGCATCAAGGGCGCCTACACGGTGGCGAGCGTCAATGCCGCCTTCAAGGGTGTGACCAACTTCGACACCGGGATGCTCTGCCAGAAGTGGACCTACGGCGGCTACTCCTCGCACCTCCCCAACAACATGGACTACACGGTGACGCCGAACAACGGAAAGATGACGACGGCTCAGGGCTGCACGCAGATTTCCTCGGTCGACCCGGACATCGCCGCATACCGGCAGGAGGCCGGCGTGGCACCTCTCGATCCGACTGCGAACGGGTGACGGCACACGTGACCATATCCCTACGCTAGCGGTAGGAAGGCTATGCCGAGCTGGCAGAACTTCCAGCCGTTCATCGTGACCGGTCTCGCCCTCGGGGGGGTTTACGCCCTCTCGGGGGTGGGACTGGTCGTCCTCTACCAGGCCACCGGCGTGGTCTACCTGGCCCTCGGCGCGGTAGGCGCGATGGGGGCACTCATCAGCTACTCCCTCATCGCCGCGGGCGTGGCACCCTGGCTCACCTGGCTGGTGTGCCTGCTGTTCAGCGGTGCGGTCACCCTCGCCTACGGCATGATCTTCGGCCCGCTGCTGGCCAAACGCGAGCCACTGGTGAAAGCGACAGCGACGCTCGGCCTGCTGCTGGTGCTGTTTGGCGTCATGGACCTGCTGTGGACGACCAGCAGCGGCAAGGTCCGCTCGCTGACCTTCCCGACCGACGGCCACGGCTTCAGCCTCGGTAACGTCAACATCACCTGGACGCAGGTCATCGGGCTCGCGGTCGGCATCGCGATCACCATCGGGACCGCGGCGTTCCTCCGCTTCACCAAGCTCGGCACGGCGATGCGGGCCATGGCCAACGACCGGGAGATCACCGCAACGCTCGGCGTGCCAGTGCGCCGGGTCGAGGCGGCGGCGTGGCTCGGCTGCGGCATCCTTGCCGGGATCGCCGGGCTGCTGCTGGCGGACATGGTCGCCCTTGACGCCACGACGCTGACCTTCCTGGTGATCTCGTCACTCGCCGCCGCGCTGATCGCCCGGCTGCGCTCGATCGTGCTGACCTTCGTTGCCGCCATCGTGGTCGGCCTGGTCCAGAACATGCTCGTGCCGATCCCGGCGCTGACGAGCTACAGCAACATGGCGCCGTTCGTGCTGGCGGCCGTGGCGCTGCTGCTGATATCGCGCCGCCGGGTGATCACGCTGTCCCGCGAGGAGGCCTGAGTGCTCGACGTAACGGACAGCCCGGACAGCCCGGCCGGGACGGCCAGCGCGCTTCGGTCTCCGCTGCTCCGCCGGCCGGCCCAGCCAACACTCATCCGGGCCGTCGTGATCGTCGTGCTCCTGGTGTTCGTCCTGTTCGGGCTGCCCCAGCTACTGAGCCTGTATTACGTAGACGCCATGACCCAGGTGGCGGTCTACGCGATGGTGGCGCTCGGGCTCGGTGTGCTCGTCGGCCGCGTCGGCCTGATGTCACTCGGTCAGGTCGCGGTGCTGGCGGTCGGCGCGTGGTCGGCCGCGCGGCTGCTCTTCGGCACCGGTCAGCCGTATCCGCTCGTGCTGCTTGAGGCCGGGCTGGTCACGATGATCCTCGGTACCGTGCTGCTGCTCCCCGCGCTGCGCCTGCGCGGCCTGTACCTCGCGCTGATCACGCTCATGCTGGCCGGCGCCGTCACCGTCGTGCTCGCGACGCTGAACTTCCCCAACGGCGGGGGCGGATTCAGCGGCTATGACGGCAACCAGACGCACATCCCGCCGATCCGCAGGCCCAGCATCGCCACCAGCGACCCGGCCTACTTCCGGTACTCGGTCCTCGTGGCAGTGGTGATGTTCGCCCTGGTCGCGATCCACATCCGGACGCGGCCGGGCCGGGCGTGGGCCGCGATCCGGCAGAGCGAGCCCTCTGCGCTGGCGGCGGGCATCAACACCACGGCGTACAAGCTCTGGGCCGTCGCGCTCGCGTCGTTCGTCACCGGCGTGGCCGGCGGTACTTATGCGGGTGCGGTGCACTACCTGTACCCGTACGACTTCCCCGCCTACACCTCGATCACTATCCTCGCCGTCGTGCTCATGGGGGGCGCGTACAACCTGTGGGGCGCCGTCGTCGCCGGGCTGCTCATGCAGCTGCTGCCCGCCCTGCTGCAGAACTGGGGCGTGTCCAACGACTGGCTCACGATCCTGTTCGGCATCGGCGTCGTCCAGGTACTCACCACCGCGCCCCGCGGGCTGGCCG
The DNA here is from genome assembly GCA_035631375.1 of Streptosporangiaceae bacterium. Taxonomy (GTDB): domain Bacteria; phylum Actinomycetota; class Actinomycetes; order Streptosporangiales; family Streptosporangiaceae; genus JAJYUU01. Next base: position 6,380 of record DASQIW010000011.1, on the reverse strand, counting down.
ATCAGTTCCCCAAGGACATGGCGAAACTGGGCCACTTGCTCATGGGGCTGGTGCGCCGTCCGGTGCCCGCCGCCGTGCCGGAGACGACCGGCGGTGAGACACCGTGATCGAGGTCAGCGGCTTGACCGTGAAGTTCGGCGGAGTCACCTCTCTGGACAACATGAGCGTGACGTTCGAGGCCGGCACGTGCGGGCTGATCGGCCCGAACGGGGCAGGTAAGACGACCTTCTTCAACGTGCTCAGCGGCTTCGTGCGACCGTCCGCGGGATCAGTGCGGGCATTCGGCGACGACCTCCTGTCGATCGTCCACTTCCGGCGCGCTCGCTGGGGAGTGCGCCGGACCTTCCAGACCGAGCAGGCGATCGAGGAGCTGTCTGTCTACGACAACGTCGCCCTCGTGCATGAGCACGCCGGCCAGCCGCGCGCGTCCCGGCGGACGGACGTCCTGGACGCGATCTCCTTCGTCGGCCTGGACGTCGATCCCGCTGGCCTGGTCGGCACTCTCGGCGCCGGACAGCGCCGGCTGGTCGAGGTCGCCAGGGCGGTCGTGGGACGACCCCGGCTGGTGCTGCTCGACGAGCCAGCCGCTGGCCTGCCGGATGCCGAGACCGAGAGCCTGGCCGAGGTCATCAGGCAGATCCCGGCGCGGACCGGCGCGCTGACGATCCTGGTGGACCATGACATGAGCCTGGTGTCCGGCTGCTGCGAGACGACAGCCGTGCTGGACTTCGGTGAGCTGATCGCATCCGGCCCGACCGCGCAGGTGCTGCGGGACGAGCGCGTCGTGCGGGCGTACCTGGGCACCGCGGAGGTGGCGTGAGCGTGGCTGAGGACGGGAACGGGGTCCTTGCCCTGAGCGGCGTCACCGTCGAGCGCGGCCGCCGGGCCGTGGTCAGGGACGTCTCCCTGGAAGTCCCGGCCGGGGATGTGACCGCGTTGCTCGGCCCGAATGGGGCCGGCAAGTCGAGTCTGGTCCTGGCGGTGGGCGGCGTACTCCGCCCGCTCGGGGGCTCGGTCCGGATGGACGGCCGCGAGCTGGCCCGGCAGCGGCCAGAGCTGATCCGCCGGGCCGGTGTCGCGATCGTGCCGGAAGGGCGGCGGCTGCTGCCCGATCTGACCGTCGAGGACAACATCCGGGTGGCCGCCTACCCGCTGTCTGGTGACGCGGCCAAGAGCGGCCGCGGCCGGGCTCTCGAGCTGTTTCCTGAGCTGAAGCGCCGGCTGTCCGCACCGGCCCGGGCGCTGTCCGGCGGCGAGCAGCAGATGCTCGTCCTCGCCCAGGCCATCATCTCCGCCCCCCGGTACCTCCTCATCGACGAGCTGTCACTCGGACTCGCGCCGGTGATCATCAACCGGCTCGTGCCCACCATCCGCGAGATCGCGGCGTCAGGTATCGGGGTGCTGCTCATCGAGCAGTTCGCGGCGGTCGCTCTTGGCCTAGCCACCACGGCCCACATCCTGGAGGGCGGCCGGATCCGGTACTCAGGCCCGACGACCGAGCTGCGAGACCACCCGGAGCTGCTTCGCTCCGCCTATCTGCTGCGCGGCAGCCCGGAGGCCCCCAGCCTGTAGCCGGGCCAGACGCCACCGGCGCCTGTGGCTCTGCACAAGGCTCGCAGTCTTCCAGGAGATGGAATCCCATGCTTGCAGGCAGCACGTCTGCGGTAAGTTACCGCCCAGAGACGCCAGATTGCGCACGCTTATTGTGCTCTGACACAGGGCAATTGCCCGGTAGCGGTCTAATGTGAAAGCTAACGTGGACACCTCACAGATGGCCCGTCAGCCGTCAGTGGTGCTGGACGAGCGGGCCGTGCATCGCGAGAACGCGCTGCTGCGTGAGCTGGTGACGGTGTATCAGCACCTCACCGGCCTCACCCTGCAGGATGCCGATGTCTCGACGGTGCTGCAGCTGCTGGCCAGGCGGACCGCCGCCACCGTGGCCGTCGTCACCCGCGGGCTGGAGGTCATGGCGGCCGCGGGGCCGGACCTCCCGGACGAGCAGGTGGCCAGCAACGTTCAGGAGTACGTCGCCGCGCGACGGCTCGGCACGGTCCTCAACAGCACCGCGCAGACTCGCCGGTCGCTGCGGCTGCCCGAGACCGGGGACTCCTCCGGCGTCATCGTGGCGCCCATCCTGGTCGGCGACGACGTGCCTGCCTATCTGCTGACTTTCGGCAAGCCGGATGCCGACGGCGGTGACATGAGCCTCCTGGTCACCGAGCACGCCGCGACCATCTGCGGCGTGATCCTCGGCCGCGAACGGGTCGTCGCTGCCGCGGCGCGCCAGGTCAGGGACGATCTCATGGAGGGCCTGCTGCTCGGCACGGCCCACGCGAACGGCGAGGTCAGCCGCTGGGCCCGGCACCTTGGCTACGACGCGAGCCGCGACCACCGCGTGCTGACCATCGCCATCGAGGCAACCGGGTCCGCGGGCGCCGCCGGCAGCGCAGCGGCGCTGTGGCAGCGGGTCGCCAGCGCCATCGACCACTTCTTCGCGACCAGGGTGCCCGGTGCGATCATCGCCATCCGCGATGGCGAGGTCGTCATCGTCGTGCCGGACCGCGACGGGCCCGCGGGGGGTCAGGCGAGCTCGCTCCCGCGGGTTGGTGTAGCGACGGGCAGCACCGAGGTGAGCCGGCTGAGCGCGGCCTGCCTGGCCCGGATGCGGGACCTGTTCCCTGAGGCCATCGTGACCGTCGGCATCGGCGGGCCATGCCGGGACCCGGCCGAGATCGCGCGTTCCTATGGTCAGGCCCGCCGGACGATCGATGCCGTTGTCCGCCTCGGCCGGCAGGGCCAGGCGATCGCCTTCGAGGACCTCGGCATCCACCGGCTGCTGCTCCAGGTTCCCGACCTCGCCGAGCTGAAGTCGTTCGCCGCCGAGATCCTGGGCGAGCTCGACCGGCAGGATCCCCAGCGCGGCGCCGAGCTGCTCGCGACGCTCGCGTGCTATTTCCGGGAGAACAACAGCCCGCAGCGGACGGCACAGAGCCTGCACGTGCACCCCAACACCGTGGCCTACCGGATCCGCAGGGTGCAGGAGATCACCGGGCTGAAGCTCGACACCTACCGCGACCGGCTGATGGCGCAGGTGGCGATCGAGATCGTGGCCGCGACCGAGGGCGGCATGGACGTCCTGCACGCTCAGGAAAGGGTGGCCAGGTGACCGCCGGGGATATGGACCTCGGCACCGCACTGCGCAAGCGCGTGCTGATCTGCGACGGCGCGATGGGCACGATGCTGCACGCGGCGGGAAACTCGCTGGACCGGGCGCTGACCGAGCTGAACCTCTCCAACCCCGGCCTCGTCAGCACCATCCACGAGAGCTACCTGAGCGCCGGGGCAGACGTCATCCTGACGAACACGTTCGGCGCCAGCCGGCAGCGCCTGGCCGAGCAGGGCTATGGCGACCTGGTCACGGAGATCAACGAGGCGGGAGCCCGGCTTGCCCTGCGGGCGCGAGACGGTGCCGCCAGGGATCGTGCCGGTCGCCGTGTCTTTGTGGGCGGCTCGGTCGGCCCGGCCGTAACCCCGAGTCTCCGCCGACGGGTGGAGCGGGCCGAGCGGGTCGAGGCGCTCGGGGAGCAGATCTCGGTCCTCGCCGCCGCGGGTGTCGACGCCATCGTCCTGGAGACGTTCGGCTACCTCGAGGAACTGGCCGAGGCTGTCACCGTGGCAGCCGAGATCACCGCCCTGCCGATCATCGCCCAGGCCACCTTCGCCGGCGACGGCCGGACCCTGGGCGGCGAAAGTCCGCGCGAGGTGGCCGAGGTGCTGAACGGCCTGCCCATCGCGATGCTGGGCACCAACTGCACCCTGGGGCCGCAGGGCGCCCTGTCGGTCGTTGAGTCGCTGGTGCCGCACACGCACCTGCCCGTGAGCGCCCAGCCAAACGCGGGCCTCCCCCGCCGGGTGGGCGGTCGGCGGTTCGAGTACAGCGCGGACGACGCTTACTTCGCCCGGTACGCGCGCCGGCTCGTCGAGGCGGGCGCCAACCTCGTGGGCGGTTGCTGCGGCACGACGCCATCCCAGATCCAGGCTGCCGTCGCGGACATTGGCGGGATGGTGCCGGTGCGCGCCACCCAGCCTGCGCCAGCCAGAGCGGCCTCGCGCCAGGACCAGCCGGTCACGCTGTCGCCGGGCGGCGGACTCAGCGGCCATCTGGCCGCTGGCACATTCGCGGTCGCGGCAACGCTGGCGGCACCGCTCGGCGGGACCGCTGACGCGGCAGCGGCCGAGGCGGCACAGCTGCGCGAGCGCGGCATCGACACGTTCTTCCTCGCCTCCCGGCAGAGCCCCCGCGCTCAGCTCAGCTCCATCGACCTCGCGTTCCAGCTGCAGCAGCGGCTGGACGTCGAGACCATCGCCACGGTGACGACCTGGGACAAGGCCATCATGGCGCTGCAGGCCGACCTGCTCGGCGCGAACGCGCTCGGGATCAGGACCATCGCCTGCGAGACCGGGAACCCGCCGCTGCTGGGCGATTACCCCAACGTGGACGGCATCTGGGACGTCGATTCGGTCGGACTGGTCGAGCTCGTGGGCGGGCTCAATAAGGGCATCGACTGCAACGGGCTGCCGCTTGCCATCAGGACTGCCTTCCTGGCTGGTGCGCGGTTCAACCCGGGTGCCGCCGATCTCGACGCCGAGATCGCCCGGACGCTCCGCAAGATCAGGGCGGGGGCACGGTTCCTGATCAGCAGGCCGGTCCACGAGCTGGACGCGCTGCGCCAGGTGCTCGCCGCGATTGCCGGGACGGATGTGCCGGTGCTGATCTCGGTGGTGCCGCTCCGTAGTTTCGAGCAGGCAGACTACCTGTCGCACGAGGTACCGGATGTCAGGATTCCGGCCGCAGCCTTGACCGCGCTTGAGCAGGCCGGGCCTAACGCGGGCCGGACCGGCGTCGAGATGGCCGCCGCCTTGCTCGCCGAGGCGGGCCCGCTCGTCCAGGGTGCCGTGCTGGGGCTGCCCGCTGAGGACCCGGCCGCAGTCGATCTCCTGCTCAGCGCGCTGCCTTAGTCGGGCGGGTCAGGCGGCGCGGCGGCGGACCAGCCAGACCGTCGCGGCGATGAGCAGCACCGACAGCGCGAGCAACCAGCCGCTCTCGATCCACTGGAACGGCCAGAACCGGCTAGCCGGCTGATAACTCGTCCACTGCGTGTACCCGTGACGAGCGAGAGAGTGCAGTACGTCGAGGTTCGTCCACAGCTTCTGTTCCTTGACGTCGGATCCCTTAGCGGCCGATGCGTGCACGACCGGCATCAGCCGGTAGAACATGGCGCTCAGGCGCTGGTTCATCGTCGACTCGCTGAGCGTCCTCCCGCCGTCCGTCCACCACTGCCGGATGATCCACGCGGTAGCTGGCGGGCTGAAGAGATTCCTGACGACGTGCGGCGCAAGGTAGTGCTCGCGCAGGTACAGCCCAGCCGCGAAGGCGAGACCGGCATAGACGGCCAGCGTGGCGGCGATCGCTGGGACGACGCGGCGGATGAGCATGCCGGCCAGGGCGCCGATCGCGAAGCCGGCCAGCGTCCAGGCGGCGAACACGACCCCGCGCAGGGCGAACAGGCCGGCGAGCGGCGATGTCTCCGGAAGGAAGAGGTTGCCGTTGGTGAGATAGGGCCGGTAGTACCACGAGACGACGAAGCTGAACGCGCCGGCACCCGCCGTCGCGGCGGCCGCGAGCGGCACGAGCTTCGCGAGCGTCCAGCGCCACCGGCTGAAACCCTGGGTCCAGGCGTACCGGAAGGTGCCGGTCTCCAGCTCCCTGGCCAGTACCGGGGCGCCGAGGAATGCACCGATCACCGCGGGCACTGCCTGGAGGACGTAGCCGTTGGCCAGGATGGCGTCCATGCCAGCGACCTTGGTCTGCAGCTGATCGCAGATGGGTGAGGTCGCCGGGTGACATGCTGCCGCGGCACTGTAAACCTGGTGCAGCCCCAGGCCGACGCGCCACAAGCACGCCGCAAGCGCGCACAGGAACACTGCAGCTCCGGCCAGCGCGATCCGGTGCTGCCGCCAGGTAACCCAGGCCATCCCCCGCCACGGCACCGGGCGCAGGCTCGCATCCTCCTCGCGGCCGGGAGGCACGGTCCGCGCAGTCATGTCGTTCATCTCCGATGACCTGAATCAGGCGGCGCGGCGGCGGACGAGCCAGACAGTCGCGGCCATGAGCAGCACTGCGAGCGCGAATAGCCAGCCGCCCTCGATCCACTGGATGGGCCAGAACCGGCTGGCCTGCTGATAGCTGGTCCACTGTGTGTATCCGTGCTGGGTGAGGAAATGCAGGACGTGGAGGTTCGTGGGCTGCTTCAGGGCAGCGACGGCGCCTTCCTTGGAGCTGTGCACGACGGGCATCATCCGCTGGAACGTCGAGTTGA
>DASQIW010000010.1:0-12847 GCA_035631375.1 Streptosporangiaceae bacterium | reverse complement strand
ATGCACGCGCGCCACAGGCTCAACGCGTCCCTGAACCAGCACCTGCTCCAGGATTCGGGGCTGTCGGAGGCCGACTACGAGATCCTGGCAGTGCTCTCTGAGCACCCCACGGGCCAGCTGTCCGCGCAGGAGCTAGCTGGCTTCGTGCAGTGGGAGAAGAGCCGGCTCTCCCACCAGGTCCGGCGCATGCAAGAACGGGGCCTGGTTGCCCGCCGGCCCAACCCCGCCGATGGCCGCAGCGCCATGATCCGCCTTCTGCCTGCCGGACGCCGCGCCATTGAGGACGCAGCGCCCAAGCACGTGCACAACGTCCGCCGGCATTTCATCGACCTGTTCACCGCCGCCGAGCTCGACACCCTCGCCGCCCTCAACGAACGGGTCCTGCACCACCTCGCCGGCGAATCATTCCCCGAGGAATCCGCTCCTGACGAGCCCGCGCTCCCGCACTGAGCGGCCGATGCACTAGGTCGAGAGGGGTCGCCGCGCTCATCCGATCAGCGCGGCTGACTCCTCAGAGCACGCTAGCGATGCTGCGCATCAGGTACAGGACGGTGAGGAGCACCGCGAGCATGGCGAGCCCCAGCAGCACGGCGAGCACGACAACGGCGAAGGCATAAGCGCGGTCTTCACGCGGCTGCCGTCCTGGCCAGGGCGGCCACGGTCTCGGGTCAGAGTTTGTCATGGCAGTGGCCCCTTTTACGAACCATTCATCGTATCCGAGGCGGCTGCCGCTGACCATAGTCAGCCTTTTTCGCCGAAAATTGCCGGAGGAGAATGGCTAAGGGCGTGCACGAACGGCCCCGGCCAGCGATTTCGCGGCCGTGATTGCCACTACGGCCGTAAACCTGGACGAACCTGACGGCGTCACTACAGTGCCCGACCGGGCGCTGGGGGTGATCCGGGTGCGAGTTCCTGTTGTGCTCATGGCGGCCGCGCTGACGCTTGCGGGTTGCGCCAGCGTCGGCGGCGGGACCCCGCCAGCCGGCACGACGACGGTGGCGTCGGCCGGTGCGGCGACCTCGTCGACCTCAGCCTCCGCGCCGACGGCCCGGCCGTCTCCCGCGCAGCCCAGGCAAGCCGTGGCGGACGGTCTCGTCGTGCTGCACGATCCAGGTCAGGTGACAGGCACCCTGTCCGGTCCGTGTCACGCTAGCGACGGCGGCCAGCTTCCTGATCCGCACTGCACGCCGGGCGGGATCGACCCGGCCGTGACCCAGGCGACCATTTACTCGACGATCTGCACGTCCGGGTACACCAGCACAATCCGCCCGCCGGAGGCCCAGACCGAGGCGTTCAAGTTCGACGAGGCCTACCCGGCCTACGGCATCGCATCTGGCACCGCCACCGAGCTCGATCACCTCGTCCCGCTCGAGCTCGGCGGTGACAACTCGGAGGCCAACCTGTGGCCGGAGGTTCCGCCGACGCCCAACCCCAAGGACTCGGTGGAGAACGCGCTCAACGCGGCTGTCTGTGCTGGCCGCGTCAGTCTGGCCAGCGCACAGCGGGCCATCGCGCAAGACTGGCTGACCGCCGAGACCCGGCTCGGGCTGACCGCTGCTGCTCCCGCACCGGCGGCCGCACCCGCGCCGACTAAGCCCGCGACCGCGCAAGGCTTGTCCTGCGGCGCCACGGTCAGCAGCAGCCGCCCGGCGGATTACACCACGGTCGACATCAGCGTGCACACGGCCGCGGGCGCGTCGGTCACGACCGTCGCGCACTACAAGACGACCAGCCACCAGAAGACTGCCATTGCGAACGCGTCAGGCGTCGCCACGATCGCGTACTACATCAGCGGAGCCACGCCCGGATTCACGGTCGTAGTCGACGTCACGGCTGCGACCGGGTCGCGGTCAGCCAGCTGCTCGACGTCGTTCACCCCCGTGTTATGACCAGGCGTGACCAGCTCAGCCGCCAATCTGGATGGTTGCCTCAACACTGTCGGTGTTGCAGGCTGACAAGTCTTGGGCGCACCCGTTGATGTTGCCTTGCGCGACCGCGCTGCCCCTCTTGAATGGCTTGCTGCCGGAGGACTCGACGAGCACGAGCGAGGTCTGGCTCACGTCTGTGCAGTCGACAACCGCGGTTCCGCTGCCGGAGGCGATGCCGCTTCCGACGCGCTCATTGAGCAGGATCTGGACGCTGACACTGCCTGGTTCTTCGCCGAAGCACTGTGTCGTCACGCTGACCTCGACGCCTGCTCCCTTAGCTACCACCGCGCCCGAGTTCAGCTGCATCTGCATTTGCAGCGGCACGGAAGACTCTCCGACCGCCGGTCCCGCCGGGCCTAGCGCGGCCACGATGGCGGCGCCGCCGACGATTGCTAGCCCGGCTAGGGCCGGCCGGACTTTGATGCGAAGTTGCATGTCAACCCTGCTCTCCTAGGAATTATTGCGCTGGCAGCTCGCCCCTAGCTCAGCCGATGCGATCGTCGGGTTGACCTGCTGGACGGCGCAGGAATCGAAGCTGATCGCCCGTCCCTACGGCCGGCGAATCACCCATCGGGCAGAGCGCCGCCGGGCAAGATTGTCACGCAAGATCTGATGACTTGCTAGATGTCATACAAAATCATTACCAAAGCTGGTGAGGCGTCGTGGTACGGCCGAGTTGATAGAAAGCTGAGCGGGCCGATATCTCTAGCGCTGGTGACTCCAGCGCGGGCCGACGGACAGCCAGGCGTTCTCCCAGCTCGCGATGCGCTTGCGGTCCAGCACCCGGCGGGCTATCCGGGTCGCGACTGCCACCACGACCGCGAGTGCTGCCAGAGCGAGCAGGATCCCGGTGCCGATGGCACCGCTCAGCTCGGGCTTGGTCATCGCCGGCGCGCGCACGTGCCCGGCACTGTCGAGCCACACCGTCTGCGTGCTCCCCGCGCGGGAGCCTGCGGACACCGGGATGTTCCCGGTGTGCTGCCGTCCGCCCGCCGTCCAGCGAGCCGGCTCCCACACAGTCCACGTGTTTCCGCCGTTGTCGGTGAACTCGGGCCCCGGGGCCGCTCGCAGCAGGACCGCCGACGCCGGGTGCCACGACTGCTGCACGTGCTGTGCCGCAGCGTTGTCTGCCCGCACCCCGAAGGCGGCCAGTCCCGCCACGAGCGGGCTCAGGACCAGGAACACGACGATGGCGAACGGCACGAGCCACGCCTCGATGACGTCCGCGCGGCGGCGCAGCGGGTTGCGGTCCCGGCCGAGCCGACGCGCGAGCTTCATCCACGTCGTTGTGGGCTTTGCCATCATGGCTACTCCAGCTGTGACCCGGCAGCTTCGTTGCGTCTGGGTCCCAGGGGAATTTCCCCCTGCCTCTTCGGCGTATTCCTGAGCCATTGATTTCATCGCATTACGAGAAGTGTCAAGGATTTCGTCCCGAATGAGAAATTCACTGGAACTATGTCTTCGCAGGTAGACGCATGTCTGAGAAGCTGGACGTCCGTCTGATAAATTAGACAGCGTGGACCTGGGCAGCCCGCTAGCGGACGTCATCCCTGGCGCGCGCGGACAACTGCTCGCCATGCTCGTTCAGCTCGAGGGACCAGTGACCGTGCGGGCGCTTGCCCGGCGGGCCGGCGTCGCTCCGCAGACGGCTCTGACACTGGTCAACGAGCTCACCGCCATCGGTCTCGTGTCGGCCCAGCGCGCCGGCCAGGCCCAGCTGGTGTCGCTGAACCCGTCCCACACGCTGGTGGCGCCGCTCGTCGCACTGACCCGGTCGAGGGAACGACTCATTGAGTTGCTCCGCAGCGAGCTATCAGCCTGGCCGGGGCTCGCCGGCGCATGGATGTTCGGGCCGGTTGCCCGCGGCGACGGCGATCGCGGATCCGTGGTCGACCTGCTGCTCGTGGCCGCCACGACCACCGAGACCGCCGCATGGGGAGATGCGACCGGCCGCCTGGTGCGCCAGGTGCAGAGCTGGACAGGGAACCGTGTGCAGCTGGTCGAGCACTCCCGCGGGTCGTTCGCGCTGGCGATCCGGGGCGGCAGCCCGCTGATCACGGCGATCCGGGAAGACGGCGTCCCGCTGACCCAGGGCAGCCAGAGCCTGCTGCGGATGTCCGGGTGAGATCTGGTTAGCCAGCGACCGGCGGATGGCCTTCGGACAGCGCCGTCGCGAGTTCCGACCTGCTCTTGATGCCGAGCTTCTCGTACGAGCTCGTCAGGTGAGTCTCGACGGTCCGCCGGGTGACGAACAAGGCCTGCGCGATCTGCCTGTTGGTCTGGCCGGCGGCCGCCAGTTGCGCAACCCGGAGCTCGCTGGGAGTAAGGGCGTCCCGGCCGCGGATGGCGTCGCGCCTCGGCCGGCCCCCGGCAGTGATGAGCTCGTCGCGCGCCCAGTCGGCGAGCGCGAGACCACCGAGTTCGTGAGCAAGATCCAGGCCCTCGCGAAGGTGTACCCGGGCCTCGCTCACCAATCCGGCTCGCCGGCAGGCGGCGCCCAGGTGGACCAGCGTGCGTGCCAGCTCGAACTGCGCGGGAGAACGGCGGAGCTCTTCGATGGCCGCCGTCAGCAGCTCGATTCTCTGGTCGGCGTCGCCAGTCAGCGCAACAGCCCGCAGGGCGATCCCGACGGCGCGGCCTGTCCCCCAGCGTTTGGCCAGGCTCAGTTCCTCAGCGGCGAGCTGTCGAGCTTGCTCGTGATCGCCGAGTGCGTTCAGTGCCAGCGCTGCGTCCGATCGCCACGCCACCATGGCCGGATTGAGGATGCCATACCGGGTGGCCACCTCGCCGGCGGCGAGCAGGTCGACGGACGCCGCAGCGTGGTCGCCGGCAGCGGCATGCAGGATGCCGCGCGCATGCCGGACGACGTTGTACGGCCAGATTGGACCGAGGTCGCCATCGAGGTCGTGCTCCGTCAGCAATGCGCGAGCCTGGTCGAGGGCGCCACGCTTCACCAGGGACCGGACCAGAATGCCCACCGATATGACGGGGATCCAGCCTGCGCCGCTGGCCACTGCCTGCTGCCCGTAGGCCAGCGCGTCGGTCACGTCGCCGCTATACATCGCGGTCAGCGCCGCCCCGGTGGCGGCCACCGCTGACGCCAGCGGCGAGCCGCGCTGTTGCGTCAGCTGCAGCCAGGCCTGCGATCGTTCCTGTGCCTCACCCGTGAGGTCCGCGAAAATAAGGACAGAGATGCTCTCCGGCAAAGCCGCTGCTGAGACCGTCATCATCGTCGGCAGTGCGTGGACGGCTGCCCGCGCATGATAGACGGCCCGCTCCAGGTCGACGCCGGCCGCGGCGAGTTCTGTCGCCAGGTTCGCGTGCAGCTGGGGACTGAGATCCTCACCGCTGGCGGCCCGTTTCGTGAGCCGCTCGACGGGCGGCTGGGTGAGCGGCCGCGTTTCGAGATCCCACCGAGCCGTGTTGAGCAACGCAGCCTGTAGCGCATCGCCGGTGTCCCCGCTCTCATCCGGCTCTTCCGCGATGGCCGCCTGAAGGACGCGGACGGCCTCGGTGATAGAGCCAGACAGCGCCAGGGCCTCACCGAGCGCGAGCGAGACCTGACTGCGACGAGAACCTGCGGTCGACGCCAATGCGTCGGCAAGGTGGGCGCGGGCCTTCGCCAGGTCCTGCCCGATCTCGGCCATGCCGAGCTCAAGAAGCACGTCGGCCCGCTCGCTGGCGGACGGCAGCTCGGCGAGCGCGCGCTCCAGGCAGAGCGCGGCGACGTCGGCAGCTCCGCGCGCCCGGGCGTCCTCGGCGGCGGCGCGAAGCTTGGCCACGACCCAGGGATCACCTGATGGGTCCGACGCCAGCAGGTGCACCGTCACTTCCTCGGGCGCGGCGCCGTCGCCATCGAGCATGTGCGCTGCCCGATAGTGCCAGCGCTGCCGGACTGGTGGCGCGATGTCCTCGTAGACGACCGAGCGGACGAGTGGATGCACGAACTGGAGTACGTGCTCTCCCTCGACAAGGCGCTCAGCCATGAGGGCCGCGACCGCGTCCGCGCAGGTGTCCGGGTCGAGTCCCACTAGCCGGCCGGTCCTGGCTGCCGTGGCCGCGGTGCCGAGGACGGCAACCCCGCGGGCGGCTGCGAGTGCGGCGGCCGGCATCCGGCCGAGCTGAAGCAGCACGCTGCGTGAGACCGCGGTCGGTGTCAGCCGGCGTAGGTGCGCGACGTCTGCGTCGGTCCCGCGGATACCCTCGGCGGCCAGCTCGGTGAGCAGCGCGTGGAGCAGCAGCGGGTTACCGCCGGTGATCTCGTGGCAGGCGTCACGAAAGGCTGGTGAAGCGGTGTGGCCGAGCGCCTCGCCGACCAGCTCGGCGCACGCCTGACCGCTGATAGCCGTCGGTCGCAGCACGGTGACGCCTTGCTCGGCGGCCAGACCGCCCGTCAGTGCCTTCTCCTGCGCGGTGCCCGACCTGGGCTCGCGGACAGTGACCATGAGGAGCACGGGCAGCCCCTCGAGCCGGCGGATCAGGTGAGCGACGAACCGTTGCGAGGGCTGATCTGCCCAGTGCAGGTCATCGACCGCGATCAGCAGCGGCCCCCGCTGGGCAAGCCCGGCCGTCAGCCAGTACAAGCCGTGCAGGACTGCGAACGCGTCCTCCTCGCCCTGATAGCCGGTATGACTGAGCGCGGGTGCCGCCAGCGCCACCACGCTGTCTGCCATCAGCTCGTCGGCGCCTGCCCGCACGGCTGGCTCGAACAGCTGGCGGGCGACGCCCCAGGCGTATCCGCCCTCTAGTTCGGCGGCGCGGGCGGTGAGCACGGTCATGCCCGCCGCCGTGGCCTGCCGGACGGCGTGGGTGAGCAGGCTGGTCTTGCCGATACCCGCCGGGCCCTCCACGATCAGGGCCGTGCCGGAACCTGATCGGGCGGCCGAGATGGCGGCCGAGATCGCGCCGAGCTCCCGGTCCCGATCCCGCAGCAGGCTCGAGGGGACCGGCCCCATATCCATCTGGCGATGGTAGCGGTCCGGAAGCACGGCACGCCTCGCTGCAGATGACTGCGGTGGTGACCGTGATGCGCCGCCTGCTGCTCCCGTCGGACGATGGGGCTGATGAAAAAGAACCGTGCTGTCGTGCTGACAGCAGAGATAACAGTGACCGACGGTCACATAGATGGCACTGTGTGCGCGGCCGGGCAGCCAGGTCACCTCTTCAGCGGCTGGTCGGAGCTATTCGGGGTGCTGACACGGCTGGTCGGCGACACTGACGGTCCCCTGGCGGGTCTTGACGCGCCCGCGGGCGGCGCTTCCTGACCCGCATTGCGCAAAAGCTGTGGTATTGACCGTGATGCACGGCGGGTGGCCGCGCGGGAAGATCTGAACTGGCGGCCTGGCCCGGGAAGCGTATCGTCCCTGGACGACCGCTGTGAGGACGCCTTTGTGGGTGGGGAGCTGGCGTTCTCCTGCAGAGGGGGGAGCCGGCGCGGCGGAGGGGGAGCCGCGCCGGCGCATGCGCAGGGCGAGCTAGCGCTGGTCCCGTCTCGCGGCGGAGCGAACGCCAGCTGGCCGGGCGCGTCGCGGCTCTAGCCATCCCGCGTGGGGCCCTCGTTGAGGGCGTCGGCGACCGCGTGCGCCAGGGTCCGGTACTGGGCACGGGTCAGCTCACCGCGGTCATACGCAGCCACAATCTCGTCGAACGAGCCAGCTACGTCCCCGTCGACGTCCTGCTGCGCCGCCATCTCTGCGTAGGTGCGCGGGATCGGGCGTCGCGCCACTACCCAGGACCGCCGCTTGAATAGCTCGGACACTTCGTCGAGGCTCAGCCGGCCCGCCCGCAGCGCGGCAAGAAGCTCGGCGATCTCGGTCTCTGTCATCCGGCGGCCCTCCGTGTCCCTGCGGGCTCCCGGCTGCCAGCCGCAACGAGCCGGGCCGGGCCGCCGTCGGCCGAGTTGTCGTATCGGCTCCAGGTGTCGCAGAGGTCCTTGACCCGTTCGAAGTGGGCCCGGTTGACGCTCCCCCAGGCGCTGTCCGCGTGCGCGCCGATCATCTCGCGGAACACGAACCGGCCACCGAGCCCGATGCCGGCCCGGAAATCGTCGTGTCCCTGGCGATGCCGCGCGTCCGCGCGGGCGAGACTGACCGCGATCGGAATGTCGACGAATACCGCGTCGATCCGCGTATAACCGTGCGCGCGAAGCGCGGCGATGCGATCGGTGCACGTTCCGGCATTGGACATCGTCATGTCGAAGACGATGTTCTTGCCCTCGCCCTGCGCGCGGTGAGCGAGGCGCTTGGCGATGTGCGATGCCTCCTCGTGCGCGAGCATCGACGACTCCATCAGGCTCAGGCCACGGACCTCTGGCAGCAGCCTGGCACGTGCCATCTCCTCTTTGATGAGGTCTGGGTTGATCACCAGGTAGCCGGCCACCTCGAGGCCAGCGTGCTGGGTCAGGACCGTCGTCTTGCCCGCGCCGGGCAGGCCGCCGGCCATGACGGCGCGGTGCTCCCACGGCACGGATGCGGCCTGCGCGTACAGATGGTCGATCAGCGCGTCGTGCCGGGCATCCCGCTCGTCCGACCAGATTTCGTGCTCGCGGTCGATGGTGTAGACGACCCTGGTGTCGATGCCCGTGGCCGCGGCGTCGGCGAGCCGGGCTCTGACGTCGGCGACGTGCCCGGCGTGCTCGGCGTCGCTGAGCGGCCGGCTGTCGGCGCCTTCCCGTGGATACCGGGGAGACGAAGGATGCCAGTCGGGCAGCCGCGCGTACCGATCCGCTAACGCAGACGGCGTGTCTGTTTCGGCTGTGCCCTCGGCGACGGGCCTCATGTCTGCGGGACGCAGCGCGCCACCTCCTCGCGGCCAGGACCAGTCAGGTCAGGGTTCGGACACTAGGCGAGCGCAGGACGCGCGAGAGGCAGGATCGGGCGCGACGGGACCGATAAGAGAGCCGGGGAAACACCTGGGCAAGCCGCCGGTAAGCCGGCCGCCCACCTGAAGGAACAGCACGACGCCACGGCCGCCGAAGGGGGGATTTTCGCGGCCGTGACGCCGTGCGCCCTGGGACGCCACGCGCGGGCGGACGCGCGCGACGCCGGGTCTAGTTGATCTTTATGCGGTGCGCCTTGGATCGCTCCGGGCGCGGCACCCGGACCGTCAGCAGGCCGTTGTCGAATCGGGCGTCGACCTTGCCGACGTCGACCCCGGCGGGAAGTGACGTGCGGTATTCGAAGGTGCCGCTGCGTCGCGCGCGATACCGGACGACGCCGACACGCTCGCGCTCCTCGATCGTGCCGCTGATGCTCAGCTCGCTCTCGCTGACCTCAACCTCGATGTCCTCGCGCCTCGCGCCGGGCAGTTCCATCTCGAAGATCCACGCGTCCTCGGTTTCCTCGAGATCGACCGCCGGCCGCCAGTCCTGCGACCAGTTCGCGAAGGCGAGCGTTGGCGCGAAGAACCGGCTCACCACGCGATTCCACAGCTCGTCGAACTCGGCGAACGGCGAGAGTAAGGGTGAGTAGATCTCGCGACTCGGCTGCAGCTGCGCCTGCGACCGCAGCTCGTCGTCCCTGCGCGCGGGCGCTGTCGAGCCACGCCGCACCGGTATCAGATCTGCCACCGCTCTCACCTCGCAGCCACTTCGCGCGTTGCCGGCGGCCGCGAGGTACCCGAGCGGATCGGCGGCAAACAACCCCGTTCCCCTAATTTCTCGGCTGCGGGCGACCTCACTGCGCGCCAGCCCACGGCCCGACGCCTGCCACCCGTTCCACCGTGATGCGCGTGATGTAGCCGGGCGGCGGGTTGTCCCCCGGAGGGAACCGGACGTCCGGCCCGAGGTAGGTGTGCGCAAGCCGCTGGAGCAACTCGGGCGCGCCACCTTCGGTGACGCGGGCGGTGCCGTAGATAACGAGGTACTCAGCCAGCCCGGCGCTGTTGACGGTGCCCGCTTCCAGCGACAGGGCGACGCGGCCATCGCGCCGGATGTTGCGCAGCTTGCGGTGATCGGGCAGATGCCCCGCGACGATCTCGTCGCCGTCGAGACCCACCCAGATCACGGTCACCTGGGGACTGCCGTCGGGGTTGAGGGTCACGAGGTGAGCCGGGGCGGCGGACTCCAGCACGGCCCTGGCGCTGTCCGGCAGCGAAGCCATGAACCGACGCTAACCCGGGACATCAGCTCGGCGCTGCCTCACCGCCCAGGCTCGGCACGGAACAGGATCCCGCACGAAATCGAAACCGCCACGCTTCGGCGGCTGAACTGCGCATTCCAGTAACCGCGGAGACTTCTGCGCTCGCGGTGCGCAGAAGTCTCCGCGAGATCGAAATTCGCCGCCTGACCGAGTCCGGGGCGTGTCAGCTAGCGCGCTTGTAGGCGCGCACTGCCAGCGGCAGGAACACGATGAAGATCCCCGCGAGCCAGGCGATGCTCTTCCACAGGTTGTCGCCGACAGGCAAGCCGAGCGCCCACGCCCGCATCGTGTCGATGATGAACGTCACCGGCTGGTTGTTCGCGAACGCCTGCAGCCAGCCCGGCATGGACGAGATCGGCACGAACGCCGAGCTCAGGAACGTCAGCGGGAACAGCCAGATCAGCCCGAAGGACTGCACCGACTCCTCGTCCTTGATGGCGAGCCCGGTGTACGCCGAGATGACGCAGCACGCCATCCCGAGCACGATGGCGAGGACCACCATGCCGATCGCAGGGCCGACGCCGTTCAGGAACCGGAAACCGACGGCGTAACCGACGCCGACGACGATCAGGATCGTGACCGTCAGCCGGAGGGTATCGGCGACCAGGCGTCCGGTCAGCACCGCCGAGCGCGCCATCGGCATGGACCGCAGCCGGTCGATTACGCCCTTCTGCAGCTCCTGGGCCAACGCGATCGCGGTGCCGAAGCAGGCAAACGCCGCGGTCTGACCGATGATCCCCGGCATCAGGAAGTTGACGTATCCGCCGGGCACGCTCACGTGGATCGCTCCGCCGAACACATACCGGAACATCAGCACGAACATGACCGGCTGGATCACGGTGAAGAAGATGTACGCAGGGACGCGATACCAGACGAGCAGGTTTCGCCGCGTGAGCGCCATCGTGTCGCTGATCGCCCACCGGGACCGGACGGCCAGGCCCGGGTCGCCCAGCGGCGCGAGTGTGGTGGCGGTCGCGGCGGTCATGACGCACTCCTCGACACTGCAGACTCGGACTCGGTCCCGCCGCGGCGCCAGCCGCCACTAGACCGGCCGTCCGGGCTGCCTCCGTCATTGCCGCCGCGGCCGGAGCGGCCACGTCCTCGGCCCCGGGCGCCTCGCTTTCCGGCACCCGTACCCTGGCCGTCTTCCTCGGCTGCATGCCCGGTGAGCGCAAGGAACACGTCGTCCAGTGACGGCCGCCGAAGCGCCAGCCCATGCGTGCGCACCCCGGCCGCGTCCAGGCCGCGCACCGCGTCGATGAGCGCGTCCGATCCGCGTCCCCCGACTCCCACGTAGACCACCCCGGTCTCCTTGTCGGCGTGTGGCTCCCCTTCACCGAGGCGCGCCACCGCACCGACCGCGTCTACGATCCGCGACCGGTCCGGCACGGTGAACTCGAGCACGTCGCCGCCCACCCGGCTCTTCAGCTCTTCCGCCGTACCTGCCGCGATGACCAGCCCGTGGTCGATCACGACAATCTGGTCCGCGAGTTCGTCGGCCTCGTCCAGGTACTGCGTCGTCAGCAGCAGCGTGGTCCCGCCTTCGACAAGCGACCGGATGATGTCCCACATGCCGAGCCGGGACCGCGGGTCGAGGCCTGTTGTCGGCTCGTCGAGGAACAGGACGCGCGGATCGCCGACCAGGCTCGCCGCCAGATCGAGTCGGCGCTGCATTCCGCCCGAGTAAGTCTTGGCCAGGCGGTTCGCTGCGTCCATGAGGTCGAATCGCTGAAGCAGCTCCACCGCGCGGGCACGCGCCCGCGGCTTGCTCAGGTGATAGAGGCGGCCGATGATCTCGAGGTTCTCCCGGCCGGTGAGCTCCTCCTGAATCGCCGCCGACTGCCCGGACAGCCCGATCAGGCGGCGCACCGCCGCGGGCTCGCGCACCACGTCGCGACCCTCCACGAGCGCGCGACCGCGGTCAGGCTGCAGCAAAGTCGTAAGAATCCGCACGGCCGTGGTTTTGCCAGCACCGTTCGGGCCGAGAACCCCGAGCACCGTCCCGCGCGGCACCGCGAGGTCGATGCCTCGCAGCGCTTGCACCTCGCCGAACGACTTCGTCAGGCCCTCAACCCAGATGGCCGCGTCAGTATTGAACTCCGTCACCCCGTACCCTCCAGAACAGTCCGCCTCAAGAACCTACCTGTCGCGCCACGGCCGAGGTCAACCGAGTTAATGGCTGTCAGCCCGGCCCTGATCCCCACCCAACGATAAGTAGTATCGCGAGTTTTGGTCAAGCTATATCGCGTTCTATCGCGCCTCCGATTCGCGCTGCAGCGGAGGCTTCGGCAACGGGCTACACCTCGCATCCGCACTCAGTCATCCGATGTACGACACGACGGCCGACCAGTTCGTGACCTGGGCGCCGCTCGGGCTCGCCATTGACACGAGCAGACCGCGGCGGGACGCTCGGCTGGGGGCCGCCGGTGACGTCGCACCCTGCACCCCGCACCGCGTAACGAGGCCGTCCGCCTGGAGGTGGAGATGCAGTCCAAAGCCCTGCTCCCCCGGCCACGTATCACGCTCTTAGCGTGCGGTGCGACGCTCACGGCCGTGCTGGCGCTCACTACTGGCAGCACCGCCGCGGCGGCAAGCCAAGCCACCAGCGCGGCCGTCGCCCCTGGGGCACCAGGGACGCCATCCTATTTCGACCTGGCCCGCAAGGACTGCGTGGGCACGGCTGCTCAGACGGCGTCCAAGGTCTGGTACACGGTAGCGAACGGCGTACTCTCCGACGTCTACGAGCCCACCATCGACAACACCAATGTGAGCACGCTGCAG
>DASQIW010000009.1:0-12361 GCA_035631375.1 Streptosporangiaceae bacterium | reverse complement strand
CGCGCGTAGCCGAGCGAGCTATCCCGGAGCCGGTCCCGGCCGAGGATGAGCATGGTCAGCTCGGCTAGGTAGTCCCCGGTCAGCACGTCGAGGTGGCCGCCCTCGAGCATCTCCCGCATCGCCGAGAACCTGTCGCCGTAGAACCCGGATGCGTTGCCGATCCGGACTGGCGCGGGCTCGGCCACAGGCGCTCCTCGATTCACCTCGCCGGGCCCACCAGCATAAGTGATGCGCTCTTGACCCGGTTGAGCTGGTCAGAGCCGTTACCGGGTCCGCGGCTTCGCTTACGTTTGGCCGGCCGCGGAACCGGTCGGTGCCTGACTGCCGACGAGGCTACGAATCAGTTCCAGGAGTGAACGACACCCCGCGGAGAACCTGGCCGTAACCTGCCGACCGCACGGTCACGAAGGACTCGCCGGACGCCGGCGCGGTGGCCGACAGCGGGTCGGTGATCGCTACCAGCTTGTTCGGGTCAGCGCCCTGGTCACCGCTGCCCGAGACGGTCGACGTGATGGCGTAGATCGTCACTGTGCCGTCCGGGTTAATCCGGCCGGTGATGTTCCGCAGCCCGTCAGTCGCCGGCGACCAGGGCAGCCCAGTGGCTGGGTTGTCACCGGTCGGGTAGCCAGCGACGGTGTACGGCGTGCCGAGGTCCAGGCCCGCGCTCAGGGTGTAGGCAAGCTTCCAGCTCGTGCCGTCGAACACCCACTTCTGCAGGCCCGCGGTCGTCTGCGCAGCGGCGCTGCTGTACGTGCCGGTGGCCGGGTCGAAGCTCGCGCTACCCGTGCCCTCGTCAGCCACATACAGCGTGTTCGCGTTGGCGAACCAGATCCCGAACGGGAAGGACGTCGAACTGGCCGACCTCGCCAGTACCGTCGGGAAACCGCTCAGGATGCACATGTTGTACGGGGTCACGCCTTCGCTCTGCAGCAGGGACGGGTCGTACGCGATCGGTGAGGTCGGAAGCTTGGCGCCGGGCTGCGGGACGCCGACGCCCGTGCCCGGGCAGGCCGTGCCGGTCGTGTCGACGAAGTAGACAGTGTTGATGCCGTTGCTGCCGCTGCCCTTGGTGAAGTACACGACGTTGTTGAAGATCGTCAGGCCGCGGAAGTTGGTGTCCTTGCCGACCTTGTCGGCCTTGTCCCCGAGCTGGCTGATGCTGAAGCTGCCCAGCGGCGTCGTCGTGCCGGGGGTCTGGTTGGCCTCGGGCCTGTGCTGCGGTGCCATGAGCTGCGCCCCGGTGCCGACAATGACGCCGTCCGGTTGCGGGTTTCCCCCATTGCCGGCGTTCCCCGCCGTGTAGAGGACGTTGCCGGTGTTGTTGAGGATCGCGGCGCGGCCGTTGTTACCGCTGTAGGCGTTGGTCAGCGTGTAGTGGATCTGCCCGGCCGCGTTGACCTCCGCGACGACACGGTAGTTCGTGCCAGGAACGGGGTTGGTCGGGTCAACGACGCCGGGGGTATTGGAGTTCGACACGTCCGCCTGGTTCGGCTCGGCCTGGTAGCCCATGAAGGTCAGGTCCTGGCCGTTGGTGGACAAGTTCAGCGCCAGCTCGGACTTCGAAGAGAAGCTGGTCACCATGTGATCGCCCGACGCGGACGGCACGGACAGCGTGTTGACAAGCTGGCCGGACGGCGTGAGCTGGTCGAGGGAAATCGGCGACGTCACTCCGAACGAGCCGTCTGCGATGTCGTTGTTGAACACTTGCGGATAGGAGCCGTCGGCGACTGCTGTCACGCAGTTCGAGCCCGTGCACCCTGGCGGAAGCTGGGTCACCCCCGGCTGGAACAAGCTGGCCTGTCCCCCGTACGTCGAGGTGCTCACCACGAGGTTGCCCGGCTGGAACCAGGGCACGTCGTCGGCGCGGGCCCGCGGGCCGCCGGTGCCGCTCACCGCTGCCAGCATTCCTGCCAGCGCCGCGGCCGCCACCGGCGCCGCGATGCGCCAGCGCTGACGCCTGGCGGCAGCCCGTATCTCGCTCGTCATCAGCTCCGACCTCCACTCTCGGCGGCATCGGTTGCCGCTCCCGCCCGCACAGTTTGCAGAGCGCAAGTAAATGGGCGGCAAACTTGGCGTCAACGTGAGCAGGCGTTCTCGGCTCTCCTGGCCCTGGCAGCATGTCCATGCCGCGGCGACTGCGATTTTCGCCGACGGGGCTGCGTGCCGACCTGCCCGCCAGCGGGTACCGACGAAGCGACCCGAGGTTCTTCCTGCTAGCGGAGGTGTCAGGTGAGCCAGGACGACTTTCCCGCCCCGGTATCGGGCTTTGTGGTGACCCACTTCCTGGTGGTCTCAGATCAGGACCGGTCCCGTGAGTTCTATCAGACAGTCTTCGGCGCAACGGTGGTGCTGGAACGCGACCCGGTCATTCTGAGGCTGGCCAACAGCTGGCTCATCCTCAACGTGGGGGGCGGCCCGACGGATGACAAGCCGACGGTGACGCTCACCACCCCGCGCAACCCGGCCGAGACCAGCGCGTTCCTCAACCTCAGGGTGGCCGACATTGCAGCCGCCTACGCCGAGTGGTCGGCGAGGGGCGCCGAGTTCCTCACCGAACCCAAAGATCACGGTCGGGAGATCCGCGCTTATATCCGCGATCCTGACGGACACCTGATCGAGGTCGGGCAGACAACGCCCCAGCGGGGTCAGCGGCCCTGATAGGGATCAGGGATGTCGATGTTCTGCGTCAGCTGCCTGATGCCATCGGGCTCGTGAAACTGCGGCTGCGGCGTTTGACCCGCCTCGAAAGTCATCGACAGCACGCCACACCGTTTCGCGCCGAGCACAGGCTGCGCGATATCAGAGAGCACTGCCCAGGTCGTGGGCACCCAGAGGTGAGAAGTCCCGTCGAGGCGAAGCTGCCGTGACTGGTGCACGTGACCGCTGACGAACACGGCCGGCGGCCGACCCGCGAACATGTGGCTCAGACGCTCCCGTGAAGCCGCAGGCCAGAACCGGTACGGCGGAGCGGCGGCAAGCTCAGCCTCGGTGGCGGTGAGCGGCTTGTGCGCGAGCAGCGCGATCCGCTGGCCAGGTGCGGCGTTACGCAGCTGATCCTCAAGCCAGGACCATTGGCTGGCCTCAGCCGCCAGCCCTGAACCGGCGAGCTGCGCATTCACCGCGAGCAGGGTCCAGTCTGCGATGACCAGAGACCAGTAATCCGCGCCGACAACGTCACGCCAGCGCTGGCGGCGAGCCTCGGTCACCGACAGTTCCTCGGGCGCGTCCGGGCGCGGGTTATCGCCGATGTCATGGTTACCGGGAACCGCCGTCCACGGGACCGGCAGCATCTCAAGCTGACCGCGTGCGTGATGGAGATCGGCAGCGTTGCGTGCGCCGTCGAGGCTCAGGTCGCCCAGGTGAACAACAAGGTCAGGAGTAGCTGCGGCGACATAGCGGACGACGGCAGCCCAGTTCTCCTGCGCTTCCGGGGCGTCCGGCGACAGATGAGTATCCGACACGAAGATCACGCGCTTCGCTGTCACGATCGCACGGTATCTGGCGAGCCTTGCGCTGGGCCTGCGGCCCACGGGCTGGCAGGCGACTGGTGAGCGAACGGAAGGAACCATTGAGTCTGCGTCAACTAGTGTTGACACGTACTCACCGTCAACCTATATTGACACTATGGCCAACGAGGGAGCACTGGCCGAGGCGGCCAGCGGACCGGACCCGGCTGCTGGACTGCGGGCGGCGCGGGCGCTACGCGAGCTTGCCGAGCGTCTGGAGACCCTGCAAGTTCAGAACGCCCGCGAGCGCGGCTGGTCGTGGGCTGAGATCGCCGTGTTTCTCGGCATCAGCAAGCAGGCAGTGCACAAGAAGTACAGCGGGGTTCCGGCCAGTCGGCGCTCGGGTGCGCCGCGCCGGGGACGACGGGGCACGGGAGGGACCGATGTTTGAGCGATTCGCCACTGCTGCTCGGCAGGCGGTTGTCGACGCACGCCAGGAGGCGGATTGGGCCGGTCAGGATCAGATCCGCAGCGAGCACATCATGGTGGGCTTGCTGCGTCAGCCAGGACCAGCTTCCGACGCACTCACCGCCGCCGGCCTGGACCTCGATTCGCTGCGGACCCGGCTCCCGCGCGGCACTGATGGGGCGCCGGGCAGTCTGGACGCCGGAGCGCTGGCGACGCTCGGGATCGATCTGGATGCCGTGCGCCGCGCCACCGACGCGAGCTTCGGGCCCGGCGCACTCGACCGGGCGCGGCGCGGCCGGGCCAGGCTGCCTTTCGCCACGGACGCTCGGCAGTCGCTCGCCAGGGCGGTCCGCCACGCGCAGCAGCTCAGCAGCCCGGAGATATCGTCCGGTCACCTGCTGCTCGGCATCCTCGACCAGAGGGACAACGGTGCGCTGAATGTGCTCGCGGAGTCGGGCACCGACATAGCCGCATTGCGTGCGGACCTGCTGCGCCGGATCGGCGTCGCCGCCTGACCGCCGTCGCTTACACCGGGCCGCCCGCCAGCGCGACTATGATGCCGATCGCGGCCGCGGCCAGGATCGCGGCGACCACACCACGGCGCAGAAGCAGGAGCCACAGGCCGGCCGCCACCAGCACGCCGACCTGCCAGAGCTGGGTCAGCCCGAGTCCGAGCGTGATCGCTGCGCCCCCGATGGCGCCGATTGCCGCGGGACCGGCTCCACCGAGGAAGGCCTTTGCCGTGGCGTTGCGCCGGAACGCATCGAAGTGCCGGCCGCCTGCCAGCACGAAGACGAAGGACGGCGCGAACGCGATCAGCGCCGCGAGCAGGCACCCGGCCACACCCGCCGCCGCGTAGCCGACCACGCCGACGGTCAGCACAACCGGGCCGGGAGTCACCTGGCCCAGGGCCACCGCGCCGAGAAACTGCGCGGTTGTCATCCAGTGATAGGTGTGCACCGCGTCGTGCTGCATGAGCGGAATGATGACGAAACCGCCCCCGAACGACAGGGCGCCCACCTTGAGGGCCACCCACGCGAGCGATCCGAAGACACCGGCCGTGAGCGTTTTGGCCGCCAGCGGGATCAGCACGGCGCCTGGCCGCTTCGCTTGATCGGCGCCCCCGGCCTCACTCGCCGTGGCGCGGCGAGTGACCAGCCACTCCGCCAGTCCGCACGCCACCAGGACGACGACCAGGTACTCACCGGCCACGTTGGCTGCAACACCGCCGGCCAGCAGGTAACAGGCCCACCGCGCCCGCGCGAAGGTCGCCGCGCCCGCCCGGCGCCAGCTGGCCGGCACCAGCGCGGCGGCGGCGGCCACGGCTATCGCAGGGACCGACGCCCCGGCTCCGGCCGCGGCCCCGGTCACCCAGTCCGGTGGCGAGTGCGCCAGGAAGAGCACGGACAGACCAAGAATGATGACCAGCCCCGGAACGATAAAGCATGTACCGGCCACGAGCGCGCCCAGCGGACCGGCCAGCCGCCAGCCGCAGAAGATCGCCAGCTGCGTCGAGGCCGGGCCTGGCAGCAGGGAAGTCGCCGCGATCCCGTCCTCGAACTCGGACTCTGACAGCCAGGAATTGCGCTGCACGCACAGGCGGCGCAGCAGCTGGATGTGCGCGGGCGGGCCCCCGAAGCCGGTGATACCGATCCGGCTCCACTCCCGGGCGATGACCGACAGCGGCACAGACGGTGGCGCAGAAACCTCTGGTTCCTCGGGTTCCTGCATCGCGCGCTAGTCGCCGAGCAGCCGGGCGCCGCGGGTGTCGACCCGCAGCGGCAGCACCCGCCACGGCTGGCCTTGCTGCGCCGCGACGCGCGCCACGTCGGCAGCGTTGCCGCTCTGGCCGTCCGCCGTCAGCGCGAGCACCGACGGCCCGGCCCCAGAAACCACCGCGGGGATACCGGCATCGCGGAGGGCCGCCAGCAGCGCTGCCGTGCCGGGCATGACCGCGGCACGGTACCGCTGGTGCAGGAAGTCCTCGGTTCCGGACAGCAGCAGGTCGGGCCTGCCAGTGAGCGCGGCGATCAGCAGGGCCGTCCTGGCGGAGTTCGCCGCAGCGTCTGCGTGCGACACCTGCTCTGGCAGGGCGTTCCTGGCCGTCTTCGTCGCGACCGGGATCGCCGGCACGCACAGCACCGGTGCGAGTTCAGGCGCGGGCGTCAGCCGCGCGACCTGTGGGCCGGCAGGCCCGGCCCAGCTGATCGTCAGCCCGCCGACCAGGCACGCCGCCACGTTGTCCGGGTGCCCTTCCATCTCGCACGCCAGACGCAGGACCTCCGCGTCCGCCAGCACGTCCGCGGGGCGGGCCGCGACCCGGCGGCCGGCCGAGAGCGCCCGCGCCGCCAGCAGTCCGGCCACGATGGCTGCCGCCGACGAGCCAAGCCCGAAGCCCTGAGGCACCTCGTTACGGCACGAGATCGCGATGCCGGGCGGGTCCTCGTGCAGCGCAGCGAAGCCTGCCCGCATTGCCTGGATCACCAGGTGCTTGTCGGCCGGCTGCCAGGCGTGGTCGGCGCCGACGCCGGTGACCTGCACCTCCAGGCCCCCCTCGGTCACCCAGGCCTCGACCGTGTCGTGCAGGGTCAGCGCGAGGCCGAGCGAGTCGAAGCCGGGCCCCAGGTTGGCACTCGTCGCAGGGACCACGACGCTCACGGGCTTGCCCGGCCAGCTCACGAGCGGCCCGTCATCGCAGGCCCAGGGCCTTGGCAGCTGCCGTGACGTCGATGCCGATGGTGACAGGCTGCTGCACGCCCGCCACCGCGGTGTCGGGATCCTTCAGCCCGTGCCCGGTGATCGTGCACACGGCGACCGAGCCTGGCGCAACCTCGCCGGCCGCCGTGGCCTTCAGCAGGCCGGCAACTCCAGCGGCGGAGGCCGGCTCGCCGAACACCCCTTCCCGCTCGGCGAGCAGGTGGTAGGCAGCGAGGATCTGCTCGTCGGTCACCGAGCTGATCATGCCGCCGGACTCGGCCCTCGCCTCCTCGGCCAGGCGCCAGGACGCCGGATTCCCGATCCGGATCGCGGTAGCCACCGTGACGGGCTTGAGTACGGGCTGCCCGATCACGATCGGCGCGGCGCCGGCAGCCTGGAAGCCCAGCATCCGCGGGGCCTTGGTTGCCTTCCCGTCCGCGCGGTACTCGGAGTAGCCGAGCCAGTATGCCGCGATGTTGCCGGCGTTGCCGACCGGCAGGCAGTGGACGTCCGGCGCGTCGCCGAGCGCGTCGACGATCTCGAATGCGGCCGTCTTCTGGCCCTGCAGTCGATCCGGGTTGATCGAGTTGACGAGTGCCACCTCATAGTCGGCGGCCAGCTTGCGCACCAGTTCCAGGCAGTCGTCGAAGTTGCCGTCGATCTGCAGCAGCTGCGCGCCGTGCGCCAGCGCCTGCGCCAGCTTGCCGAGAGCAATATTGCCCTTGGGCACCAGCACCGCGCAGCGCAAGCCCGCCCGCGCCGCGTACGCGGCCGCGCTGGCCGAGGTGTTGCCGGTCGATGCGCAGATCACTGTCTGCGCGCCGCGGGCTGCGGCGAGCGTGACGGCGACCGTCATCCCGCGGTCCTTGAACGAGCCGGTCGGATTACTGCCCTCGACCTTCAGGTAGACGGAGCAGCCCGTCAGCTCCGAGAGCACCGGGGCCGGCAGCAGCGGCGTGCTGCCTTCGCCGAGGGAGACCACGGGGGTGCCAGCGGGCACGGGCAGCCGGTCGCCGTAAGCGGCGATGACCCCGCGCCCAGGCGAGGACCTGATGGCAGCGACACTCACCTGCGCTCCTGCACGCGCGCGGCGGCCGGCCGGCCCGGTAGAGGCAGCCCCGTCGTCATTCGCCCTCCAGGCCCTCGACCCGCATGACGCTGTCGACATTGCGCACGGCCTCCATGGCGCCGAGCGCGGCGACGGTCTTGGCCAGCGCGGCCTCCCTGGCAGCGTGGGTCATGATGATGAGGTTCGCGTCCTCGCCGCGACCCTCCTGCCGGACGGCTTTGATGGACACGCCCTGCTGGGCAAAGGCATCGGCGACCGGTGCGAGCACGCCGGGCCGGTCGAGGACGTCGAGCTGCACGTAGTAGCTGGTGCGGGCGTCGCCGATCGGCACCAGCGGCAGCTGGGCATAGCTGGATGAATCGGGCCCGTGCAGCCCGGCGAGCAGATTTCTCGCGATCGCTACCGTGTCGCCGAGGACAGCGCTCGCGGTAGGTTGCCCGCCCGCGCCGGCCCCGTAGAACATCAGCCGGCCCGCCGACTCGGCCTCGACGAACACAGCGTTGTAAGCCTCGCGCACCGCGGCGAGCGGATGGGTGCGCGGGATCATCGCCGGGTGTACCCGGGCAGAGATGCCGCCGTTGGCGCGCTCGCAGATCGCCAGGAGCTTGACCACGCACCCCATCGACCGCGCGCTCGCGATGTCGGCCGCGGTCACCGACAGGATGCCCTCGCGGTACACATCGTCGGCGGTGACCTCAGTGTGGAACGCGATGCTGGCGAGAATGGCCGCCTTGGCGGCGGCGTCGAAGCCCGCGACGTCAGCCGTCGGGTCGGCCTCGGCGTAGCCGAGCGCCTGCGCCTCGGCAAGAGCGGCGCTGAAGTCCTCCCCGGAGGTGTCCATCCGGTCGAGGATGAAGTTCGTGGTGCCGTTCACGATGCCGAGCACCCGCTTCACCGCGTCGCCCGCCAGCGACTCACGCAGCGGGCGCAGCAGGGGAATGGCGCCAGCGACCGCGGCCTCGTAGTAGAGATCAACTCCGGCCTGGCTTGCCGTCTTGTGCAGCATGGCCCGGTCGACGCTGATCAGTGCCTTGTTGGCGGTCACGACCGACTTCCCGGCATGCAGGGCGGCCAGGATCAGGGTCCTGGCCGGTTCGGCGCCGCCGCCGATGAGCTCGATCACGATGTCTACGTCGGGCCGCGTGACCAGCGCCAGGCCGTCGGTGGTCAGGAGGTCCGGATTGACCGGAACATCCCTGGATCTGGAGGGGTCCCGCACCGCGACGCCGGCGATCTCGAGCGGCGCTCCCGCTCGCGCCTTCAGGTCGGCCGACTGCTCGGTGAGCAGCCGGTAGACCTGCGACCCGACGTTGCCGCAGCCAAGCAGCGCAACCTTCAGGGGCGCGCGTTCCTCGGTAACCCGCATGACCGCTTCCTGCCCGGCTCGTTCCCGCTCGGCGGCTCCCCTGGCGACTTCCCGCGCAGCGGCATCCGGCCTCACTGTGCTCCGCACGACTGGCGCTCCCCTCACCTGCCCCGGCGAGGGAAGCCGTCAGCAGGTGAGCTGACCTTGCTGACTGCCAGGGCTTTGCGTTCGTCCAAGCTTAGCCAGACCCGCCCGGCGCCCGTCGCCGTCCCGCGACCGACAGTACCGCCGCGACATTTCACCCGCCGTGACTGTCCGGCAGGCCAATTTCAGCTGATATGCGGAGTCACAACGCGTGAAGAGTCGCCGGCGCCATCGCGCGGATCCGCTCACCGCGAACATCTGGGATCAGGGGAACAAAGAACTTCTAACTCTGTTTGTAGCGTCGTAATGAAGTAAGCCACATCGGCCGAACCCTCTCCGAGGAAGTGACCTCTGTTATGTCAGAGACCCTCTCCCTGCCGGTCCTTCCGCTCGACGACACAGTTGTGCTGCCGACCATGGTCGTGCCGCTCGATCTGTCCGCGGCCGAGCCACGGGCCGCGATCGAGGCCGCCCGGCTTGCCGCGGCGGCTGCAGGCGACGACGCCGAGGCCCGGGTACTGCTGGTGCCCCGGCCGGACGGCAACTACTCCCCCGTCGGCACTCTGGCGACGATCGATCAGATCGGCCGGCTGCCCAGCGGCGAGCGGGCCGCGGTCGTTCGCGGCATCGCCCGGGTCCGGATTGGCTCCGGAACCGTGGGCCCGGGCCAGGCGCTGTGGGTGGAGGGCGTTGTGATCGATGAGCCCGCGCCGACGCCGCAGGCCGCCGAGCTGGCCCGCGAGTACCGCGGCCTGGCTGCGGCCATCCTTCAGAAGCGCGGCGCCTGGCAGTTCGTCGACGTGCTGCAGCGACTGACGGATCCGTCCGCCCTCGCCGACAGCGCCGGCTACGCCGGGTACCTCACCACCGCGCAGAAGCAGCAGATACTCCAGACCGCCGATCCGGCCGACCGCCTGGCGGCGCTCATCGGCTGGGCCAGGGATCACCTCGCCGAGCTGGACGTCGCCGAGACGATCTCCAACGACGTCAAGGAGGGCATGGAGAAGCAGCAGCGCGAGTTCCTGCTGCGCCAGCAGCTCGCCGCCATCCGCAAGGAGCTGGCCGAGCTGGACGGCAAGCCCGCCTCGGAGGAGGAGGACTACCGGGCCCGGATCGAGGATGCCGACCTGCCAGAAAAGGTCCGTGAGGCAGCCCTCAAGGAGGCGGGCAAGCTCGAGCGCGGCTCGGACCAGTCGCCGGAGGCTGGCTGGATCCGGACCTGGCTCGACACGATCCTCGAGGTGCCGTGGAACACCCGCACCGAGGACGAGTACGACATCACCGGCGCGCGGGCCGTTCTGGACGCCGACCACTCCGGACTGGAAGACGTGAAGGACCGGATTATCGAGTACCTGGCCGTGCGCAAGCGGCGCTCCGACCGCGGCCTCCAGCTTGTCGCCGGGCGCCGCAGCGGCGCCGTGCTCGCGCTGGCCGGCCCGCCGGGTGTCGGTAAGACCAGCCTCGGCGAGTCGGTCGCCAGGGCCATGGGCCGCAAGTTCGCCCGGGTCGCCCTGGGCGGGGTGCGGGACGAGGCTGAGATCCGCGGTCACCGGCGCACCTACGTCGGCGCCCTTCCCGGCCGGATCGTCCGGGCCGTCACCGAGGCAGGCTCCATGAATCCGGTGATCCTGCTCGACGAGGTCGACAAGCTCGGCGCGGACTACCGGGGCGACCCGACGGCGGCCCTGCTCGAGGTGCTCGACCCGGCACAGAACCACACGTTCCGCGACCACTACCTCGAGGTCGAGCTCGACCTGTCCGACGTGCTGTTCATCGCCACCGCGAACGTGGCGGACGCCATCCCGGCGCCGCTGCTGGACCGGATGGAGCTAATCACGCTGGACGGCTATACCGAGGACGAGAAGGTCACGATCGCCCAGGGTCACCTCCTGCCACGGCAGCTGGAGCGGGCCGGCCTCGCAGCCGCGGACGTCACGATCGCGGGCCCGGCGCTGCACAAGCTGGCCAGCGAGTACACCCGCGAGGCGGGCGTCCGTAACCTCGAGCGCGTCATCGCCCGGGTGCTGCGGAAGCTCGCGGCTCAGGTGGAGGCCGGCGCGGCGACGCTGCCGGTCACTGTGGACGAGCCTGACCTGCACGGCTACCTCGGCCACCCTCGGCACACGCCGGAGTCGGCCGAGCGCACCGCGGTCCCCGGCGTGGCGACTGGCCTCGCGGTCACCGGCACCGGCGGCGACGTGCTGTTCATCGAGGCGTCGCTGGCCGACCCGGAGACCGGGACGACAGGAGTGACGCTCACCGGGCAGCTCGGTGACGTCATGAAGGAGTCGGCCCAGATCGCGCTGTCCTACCTGCGCTCACACGGCGCGGAGCTGGAACTTCCGGTCAGCGATCTGAAGGACCGCGGCGTGCACGTGCACGTTCCGGCTGGCGCTGTGCCCAAGGACGGGCCGAGCGCGGGCGTCACGATGACAACGGCGCTGGCGTCGCTGCTGTCGGGCCGCCTTGTCCGCTCCGACGTGGCGATGACGGGTGAGGTCTCGCTGACGGGCCGGGTGCTGCCGATCGGCGGGGTCAAGCAGAAGCTGCTGGCTGCGCACCGGGCCGGCATCGCGACCGTGCTGATCCCGAAGCGGAACGAGCCGGACCTGGAGGACGTGCCGGAGAACGTCCGCGCGGCGCTAGACATCCACGCCGTCAGCGACGTCCGGGAGGTGCTCAGTCTGGCCCTCGAACCGGCCAGCACGCGCTCCGTTATCGCGGCATAACTCCAACACCGCATCAGCGCCGCTGCGCCCGGCAGGACTTCTACCGGGCGCGGCGGCGCAGTGCGAACGGCATAAGGGCGGACTCGAGCTGGACCTTGAGGCTCATCTTGCTCTCGCCCTCGCGCCGGTCGGTGAAGTGAATCGGCAGCTCGACGATCTTCAGACCGTGCTGCACGCTCCGGTAGTTCATCTCGACCTGGAAGCTGTACCCGTTGCTGCGCACGCTTGCCACGTCGATGGCGGTCAGCGCCGACGAGCGCCACAGCTTGAAGCCGGCAGTCACGTCCCGCACGCCCAGCCGGAGCAGCGCGCGCACGTAGAGGTTGGCGAACCCGGACAGCGCCTTCCGGCTCCAGGACCACTCTTTGGCCAGGCTCGCCCCGCACACGTACCGCGAGCCGATCACCACGTCAGACTGGGTCGAGAGCAGCGTGCCGAGCATCTGGGGCAGGTACTGCGGCGAGTGGGACAGGTCACTGTCCATCTGCACGACGAACTCGGC
>DASQIW010000008.1:0-2144 GCA_035631375.1 Streptosporangiaceae bacterium | reverse complement strand
CCGGCAACGACGCCGGCCCCGGCCCGCTTGGCGCACTGGATCTCGCTGGCGGTGCTGCCCGCGAACGCGGCCGCCTGGACGTCTTCGACACCCAGCCGCAGCATCGCGGCCAGCATCAGGTCGGGCCAGGGGCAGCCGCGTGGCACGTCTTCCGGGCAGAGCATCAGGTCGGCCAGCCGCCACCATCCGAGCGTGTCCAGTGCAAGTCCGAGCAGCCGGCGGGGCAGGCTACTGATCAGGCACACCCGCAGGCCGGACTCGGAGAGCTCGCGGATCGCCTCCTCCGCGCCCGGCACCGGTGAAATTCCGGTGCGGTCCACGGCCGTGCGAAACGAGCGCTCGAACGAGAGCGCCGCCGCCTCCGCCCGGCCGTCGCCCTCGGGGAACAGGCCACGGAACACATCCACGGCGGCCTGCCCTTGTGCCTGGTGCACACCGACCATGTAGTGGGCGTAGGCAGCGGTGCCGGGAACGATGCCCTGCGTCGCGAACGCCTCAGCGAACGCCCGCTCCAGCATGCCGTGATCATCCGCCGTGGTACCGAGCAAGCCGCAGCAAACCAGCGAAACTGGCAGCGTGCTGCTCACCCGACCACCCCGTATCCCTTCAGTAGTTATGGCCCTTCAGTAGCTAGTTATGGCCTCAGCGTCACTCGTCGCCTGTTGTGGCTTCCGTCCACAAGTCGAGTTCGGCGCGATCGGCCTGGACCTTCCGCCAGACAGCAAATACGCCGAGTCCGACCAAGGCGAGCAACAGCAGCTTCTTCACGGGGCGCACCTTTACCTTGCCTGGGTGAGCCTGATCAGGCTCTGTGAACTTCATGCAGCCTAGCAAGGGGCCCGTCACCGGGGCCGGGCAACGCGGGTCTCGTCCCAGACCGGGCCGTCCGACTCGTAGACGTTCCCGTCCCCGCCGAAGACCAGAAACCGGTCGAAAGACCGCGCGAACCAGCGGTCGTGGGTGACCGCCAGCACCGTGCCCTGGAACGACTCCAGACCCGCCTGCAGCGCTTCCGCGCTGGCCAGGTCGAGGTTGTCGGTTGGCTCATCAAGCAGGAGAAGTGTGGACCCGGCCAGTTCCAGGAGCAGGATCTGCAGCCGTGCCTGCTGGCCCCCGGACAGAGAGCCGAACGCCTGGCGCGCGCAGTACTGCAGTTCGTACCGGGCCAGGGCGGCCATCGCCTCGTTGCGCAGCATGGCGTGCTCGGTCATCAGGATCTCTTCCGGCCAGCGGTCAGCCAGGTCGGGGCGTGCGTGGGTCTGCGCGAACAATCCCGGGACGACCCTGGCGCCCAGCCGGGCCTTGCCCTGGTGCGCTACGTCGTCGCCGCCCAGCAGGCGCAGGAAGAACGACTTGCCGGAGCCGTTCGAGCCCAGCACGGCGACCCGCTCGCCGTACCAGACCTCGAGGCTGAAGGGCCGCATGAGCCCGGTGAGCTCCAGGTTCTCGCAGATCACCGCCCGCTTGCCGGTCCTGCCGCCGCGCAGCCGCATCCGTACGTTCTGGTCCCGGGGCGGCAGCTCGGGCGGGCCGGCCTCCTCGAACCTGCGCAGCCGTGTCTCGGCCGCGTGCAGCCGGGACGCCATCGCGGCGTTGTAGGAGGCCTTCTGCCGGTACATCCGGACCAGCTGCTTGATCTTCTCGTGTTCCTCGTCCCACCGGCGACGCAGCTCGTCCAGGCGCTCGATGCGGTCCCGGCGGGCCTGGGCGTAGGTCGCGAACCCGCCTCCGTGCACCCATACGCTGCCGTCCTCGACCGTGACGATGCGCTCGGCGCAGTTCGCGAGCAGCTCCCGGTCGTGGCTGACCAGCAGCACCGTCTTGGGCGTGGCCGCGAGCTGCTGTTCTAGCCAGCGCTTGCCGGGCACGTCGAGGTAGTTGTCCGGCTCGTCCAGCAGCAGGACCTCGGCCGGCCCGCGCAGCAGGGCCTCCAGGACCAGCCGCTTCTGCTCGCCGCCGGACAGGGTGCCGACCTCACGCCAGCGGCAGCGCTCGTAGCCGACCCCGAGCGCGGCCATGCAGCAGGCGTCCCAGATGACCTCGGCGTCGTAGCCTCCCGTGTCACCCCATTCGGCCAGCGCGGCCGCGTACCGCATCTGGGTCGGCTCGTCGTCGCGCTCCATCATCGCCAGCTCGGCGGCGTC
>DASQIW010000007.1:0-2036 GCA_035631375.1 Streptosporangiaceae bacterium | reverse complement strand
CCTCACCAGGTACGGTGGCGAGGCCAAGCTGCTGGCCGGGGGGCAAAGCCTCGTCCCGCTCCTCAACTTCCGGCTCAGCCGCCCGGCGGCGCTGGTCGATCTCAACCGCATCCCGGGCCTTGCCTATATCCGCGAGGTCGACGGCCACGTCCGGCTCGGGGCGATGACGCGGCAGCGGACCATCGAGTTCTCGCCCGTCGTCCGGCGCCGCCTCCCGCTCTTGGCGGAGGCGACCGCCTTCGTAGGACATCTGCCCATACGCACGCGCGGGACGATCGGCGGAAGCCTGGCCCACGCCGACCCGGCGGCCGAGTACCCGGCCACGCTCACCGCGCTGGGCGGGGAAGTCGTCGTGCGGGGGCCGAGCGGGGAGCGAACTCTCCAGGCGGATGACCTCTTCCAGTCCTATCTGGCCACGGCGCTGGCGGGGGCCGAGATCCTTGTCGAGGTGCGATTCCCGGCCATGCCGGACGGCGCCGGTTTCGCTTTCGAGGAGTTCAGTCGCCGGCACGGGGATTTTGCCATCGTCGGGATCGCGGCCATGGTCACGGGGCAGGGAGCATCCTGCACGGCCGCGCGGCTCGCGACGGCCGGCGTGGGGCCGTTCCCCGCTCGCCTGCGCGCGGCCGAAGAGATACTCGAGCGCGACGGACTCACCGAGGCCGCCATCGAGGCTGCGGCCGACCGGGCCGCCACGCTGGTCGATCCCCCGTCCGACATCCACGCCTCCGCCGCCTATCGCCGCAACCTCACACGTGTGCTGACGGGACGCGCGCTGCGCCGGGCGATTGCCCGGATGGGAGGGGCCTGAGTGTCCGACACCGTCCTCGTCCAGATGACTGTCAATGGTCAGCCGCGTCAGGGTCGCTGTGAGCCGCGCAAGCTCCTCGTGGACTTCCTGAGGGAAGACCTCGGGCTGACGGGCACCCATGTCGGGTGCGAGCACGGCATCTGCGGTGCCTGCACCATCTTCGTCAATGGCGAGGCGGCTCGCTCCTGCTTGATGTTCGCCGTTCAAGCCGATGGCGCCGAACTCGCCACAGTCGAGGGGCTGATGTCGGACGGCAAGCTCCACCCGTTGCAAGAGGCCTTTCACGAGCACCACGCGCTCCAGTGCGGATTCTGCACGCCGGGCATGCTAGTGGCGGCGCTGGACCTGCTCCGCACCAACCCCGAGCCGACCGAGGCTGAGATCCGCGAGGGACTTGCCGCCGTTCTCTGCCGGTGTACTGGCTACCAGGGGATCGTGAATGCTGTCGTGGCAGCCGCGAGCACCCTCCGCGACGCCATCGGGACCGCTCCCGCGTCCCTGCGACATGACGCACTCCCATGATGGCCGGCGGATTGCGACCGCCACCAAACGATCGCCTCGATACCGGCACGAGACCTGACGGCGGGCTGCCCTGTCGCCGTGCTCGCCGATGACAGGCACCGAACGCGTCCTGCACCGTTACCTGCCCGCCGCCGCGCTCTTCGTGGCCCTGATCGTCGCCTGGCAGCTCGCGGTGACCGTGTTCCGCCTGCGCGAGTACCTGCTGCCCGCGCCACTCAGCGTGGTGCGCGCGATGATGGGCGACGAGATCCCCTGGATCCGGCACCTTTGGATCACCTCCATCGAGATCGTCGGCG
Source organism: Streptosporangiaceae bacterium (assembly GCA_035631375.1). GTDB lineage: Bacteria > Actinomycetota > Actinomycetes > Streptosporangiales > Streptosporangiaceae > JAJYUU01. Next base: position 407 of record DASQIW010000007.1, on the reverse strand, counting down.
CGTTCCTGGTGGCCGGCGTGGTCGGGGTGACCCTCGGGGTCGCGGTGGCGTGGTCGCCGATCCTGTCGCGAGCCCTGGTGCCGTTCCTGGTGTTCGTCAACACCCTCCCCAAGGTGGCGGTGGCCCCGCTCTTCCTCCTCTGGCTGGGCTACGGCGTGCTGCCCAACATGTTGATCGGAGCACTGATCGGCTTCTTTCCGGTCGTGATCAACACCGCGGTGGGCCTGATGCAGGTGGACGAAGAATTGCTCGACCTCGGGCGCGTCTTCAACGCCCCGAAGTGGAAGGTCTTCACGACGATCCGCATTCCCAACGCCTACCCGTACATCCTGAGCGCGCTGAAGGTCACCGCTACCGCCGCGGTGGTGGGCGTCATCGTCGGGGAGTTCGTGGCCTCGCAGCAGGGC
>DASQIW010000006.1:0-53733 GCA_035631375.1 Streptosporangiaceae bacterium | reverse complement strand
CCCGGGCCGGCGCACTCCCCGGCTCCGGGATCTCCGCCGTCAGGCAAGCAGGCGTCCAGTACCGCCGCAGCAGCTCCCCCATCGGCGTCCCCGGCCCGACCCGGCACAAGGTCTCATTGTCTTCCCTGCTCAGCACGCCGTACCTCCTCTAGCCTGGACTCGCCGCCGCCGGGCCCTCTCTAATTTCTCACTGCGCAAATTATATTGTCAACAATAGTGGTGCATTATTGATCAATGCATGAAGCCAATTCTGCTCCTTTAGCGCGCCTGATAGTGGTCACCGCTCGGCTGATCATGGAGCTCGCACTCGGCTAGCGAGCGGCAGACCGCGCGCCCGATACTTCTGCCATATTGTTAACAATCCCTGGGTTAGCCCTGCTCGATGCCCCGCAAGCTGGCGAAGACCGGTGAGGACCGGAAGCTCGCGACGTCGCCCGAGTATGCCACCCTCCCTTCCACCATGGCCCACATGTGCTGGCTGATGGAGGTGAGCAGGTCCAGGTCATGCTCGACCACGACGACGGCCCGTTCCGCACTGATCGTCGTGAGCGCCTCGGCCAGCACGGACCGCTGAGCGGCCGACAGGCCGGACGCGGGCTCGTCGGCCAGCAGGACAGCCGGCTCGCTGACGATCGCCCTGGCCAGCTCCGTCAGCCGCTGCGCCTCCAGCGTCATCCCGTCGACGAGCTGATCAGCGAGGTGGGCGATGCCGAGCCGGTCGAGTGCCGCCCGGGCCTGATCCCGTGCCTCAGCAGCCTGGGCGTGCCAGATCGATCCGATTACCCACTGACGGGGATTATGCAGGCAGGCGGCAGCCACGTTGTCCGCGGCCGTCCGGCCATGGGCGAGCCTGACGGTCTGCCAGGTACGCGCGACACCCGAGCGGGCGCGCCGCATCGCCGACCACCCGGTGGCGTCCTGCCCGGCTATCCGCACCGTGCCCGAGTCCGCTCTGGCAGAGCCTGCCAGCACGTTAAACAGAGTGGACTTGCCGGCACCGTTGAAGCCGCAGAGGCCGAATAGCCCCTGGCGGGCGACCTCGATGGACACCGAGTCGACCGCCCGGACTCCTCCGTAGCTCTTGGTGATGTCGGTGCAGGCGAGTACGGCTGCATCGGCGGCCACGGCCGTCACCGGTTGCCTGGCGCTGCGGCCGGAGGCGCCTCCGCCGGAGTCTCGTGCACCCGTTCACCTCCCCCCGTCCGCAGCCGCGCGATACCCGTCCGGAGCGCGCCGCCCCAGCGGTCCGTCCTGCGACCGAGCAGCCGCGACAACGCGCCCGCCGCCCCGTCCGGCTCCACGATCAGGATGACGATGAGCACAATCCCCTCGATCATCCCGAGGTTGGTACTGATGAACGAGGTGCTCGTCGACAGGTACTCGATGACGATCGCGCCGATGATGGTGGCGGCCACGCTCTTGCGGCCGGGCACGAACAGCATGATCAGCAGTGTGATCTCGGCGGATTCGCTGAGCACGTCCGGCGTGACCAGTCCCTGGGCGCTGGCGAGGACTGCGCCGCCCACGGCAGCCAGGACCGATCCGAGCACGAACACGTCCAGCCGGCGCTGCCGCAGATTCACCCCGATGGCCTCGCCGAGTCGCTCGTCCTCGGCCATAGCCATGAGCTGCAGGCCCACTCCGGACCGCATGACGCGCAGGACCAGGCCGGTCGCCAGTCCGAGCAGCACGACCGAGACGATGCCGGAGCGGACCAGCTCCGACTGATAGGTCGGGCCGTTCCAGAAGGGCGGCACGCCGTTGATCCCCGAGAACTGCCCGAGGTACGTCGAGTACGTCGCCAGCTGAAAGACGAACAGCGGCAGCAGCAGCGTCGCAAGGGCCAGCGCCAGGCCGGGCGCCCTGGTAACGACCGACCCCACAACGTACGCGGCTACCGTGGCGAGCGCGATTACCGCCAGGAGGCTCTCGGCCGAGCTGAAGTTGTACTTCGTCTCGAGAATGCCCGTGCCATAGGCACCCACGCCCATGAACACCGACTGGCTAAAGGCGAGCTGCCGGCTGTAGCCGAGCTGGAGCACCATGCCCACCGTCACCACCGCGAACCCGACGCCCACAGTGATGGTCAGGCCGAGGTAGGAGCCGTTGAGCGCGATGAGCGCCAGGCTGCCGATCACCACGATGGCGATGACCGCGGCGAGGGGCAGCGGATCGCGGTGCCGCGTGAGCCTGGCCACTGTTACGCCTCCGCCGCGCTGAGCCCGAGGACCTCGGGCTGCAGGATGATGATGGCGAAGACGATGGCGTACAGCAGCACGTCGTTGTAACCGGTGCTGACGTAGCCCCCGAGCATCGCCTCGGCGACGCCGAGACCGAGGCCGACCACCACCGCCCGGCCCGGCCGCCGGAATGCCGCGAACCCGGCGGCGATGACCCCGATCAGGCTGATCGTCGGGCCGCTCTGGAAGGTGAAGCCGGTGAGCGGCGATTCGACAATGCCGAACAGGGCAGCGAGCACCGCTGTCCCGACGAAGATCCACCGGCGGAACAGCGCGTTGTTGATGCCCACGATCCGCGACCCCACCACGCTCTCGCCGCATGCGCTCGCTGCCCGGCCTGACACCGTGAAGTGCAGGTACGCCCACAGGACCAGGCCGCTCACGACTGCCACCGCGATGACCAGGACGCCAGCCCGCTGGACGTGGAAGTCCGCAATGGTCAGGGCCGGCCCGTTCCAGATCGCCGGCGCGGCGTGCACGTCCGTGCCGAAGATGGCCCGGGCCAGGCCCTCGAGGACAAGCGAGAGCCCGAAGGTGTAGAAGAACACGCTGACGATGCCGTGCCCGCCCGACCGGCGGTCGAAGGCAAGATGCAGCACGACCCGGTCGAACACCCAGGCCACGGCCCCGACCGCCAGCAGGTCCACCGCGATGCCGGCCAGGAACGGAAAGTGGTCCTGCTGCACGACCACCGCCGTGCCGATAGCCCCGAGCATGGCAAAGTCGCCGACCGCCAGGTTGAGCACGTTGCAGACCCGGAACCATACCGCCAGGCAGGCACCGAAGATCCCGTAGATCGCGCCCGAGGTGAGCCCGGCAGCCAGCAGGTTGAGGAACTGGCTCACGCTGGCTCCGCCGTCACTGCGGGGGGTATCGGGGGGTCGCCCCCCCGGCCGACAGCTGCCTGCTGGGCGCCCGCGGGCTCAGCCGTCTCCAGCAGGCCCTTGTACATGCGGACCGCACGGTGGCAGACCCGCAGCGCGTGCACCGGATTCTCCTCGACCAGCACGATGGTCACGTCGGTTCCGGCCATCGCACCGAGCCAGTCGTAGACCCGCCGCGTCACGGCCTCGGCCAGGCCGAGACAGGGCTCGTCGAGCAGCAGGATCTTCGGCTTCGCGGCCATCCCCCTGGCGAGGGCGACCATCTGCTGCTCGCCGCCCGACAGGGTGCCGGCCTTGCGGTCAAGCAGGCGGGTGAGCTCGGGGAACATGTCGACGACCCCCGCCACCTCGTCCCACGCCTGCCGGGCCCAGATCCGCCGGGTGTGGGCGTAGCTGCCGAGCATGATGTTGTCGCGCGTCGTCAGCGCCGGGTACAGGTGGCGTCGTTCGGGCACCAGGACCAGCCCGGCGCGAACGGCGGCACGCGGATCACCGGACGGAAGTACGCTGCCGAAGACCCGGACGGCTCCGCCGCGGCGGACGAGGCCCGCGATCGCCGTGACCATGCTCGACTTGCCGTGCCCGTTGGGGCCGATCACGGCGACGCTCTCGCCAGCCGCGACCGAGAAGGAAGCCGATTCGACGGCCAGGAACTGCCCGTAGCTGACCGAGACGCGCTCAACCGCTAGGGCCGGAGGCCCAGCGTGGACCTGCCCCTGATCCGCTGCCGACTCCACGCTGTGGCGCCTCACCTACCCGGTCATGCGGCTGCCGCCGCGGCGTCAGCTCCCGACGTGCGGGAGAACGGTGAAGGTTCCATCCGCTGCGACCGTCACAACGGCCGACTCGATGTTCGTGATGTTGGCGTAGTTGGACGGGGTCCGCTTCCAGAAGTAGCACTGGATGCCACCGGTCACGAGGGTCTGGTGCTCCAGGGCGTTCTTCACGTCACTAGGCGCGATGGACTTGGCGGTCTCGATGGCCGTTTCCAGCTCCCGGCCGGTGATCCAGCCAATGCCGCCCTCGTCGATCTGGGTGGCCGAGCCCATGCCCGCAGCCGTCATCGCGGCGATGTAATTCCTGGTATCGGTCAGCGCCGGCGCGTTGGCGGGGGTATTGGGTATCACCGACAACACGTTCTCCGGAGTTCCGATCATGTAGACATCCTTCATCGCCGTCGGGCCGCCTACAGCGTTGACGAAGGTCGAGTTCGCGCAGCCGGAGCACTCGCTGATCGGGATGGTTGGATTCTGGGCCCGGACGGCCTTGATGAACGTGATGGTGTCGGGTCCGGGGATCAGTCCGAGGACGATGATGTCCGGCTTCGCCTTGAGCAGGTTGAGCACCTGCGGCGTGTCGTCCGTCGCGCCGGGGTTCGTGATCTGGGAGGCCACGACGGAGTAACCGTACTTCGACGCGAGGCTCTGCATGTACTGCGTGTTGCCGAGGCCGCCGGGAGCATTGTCCTCGACCACCGCCACTTTGGTGTAGTGCCGCGGCGCGATGAGCTGCGTGACGGTGGCCAGGTCGTCGGCGAAGAACACGTTGCCGACTCCGGGGAAGGCGTCACCGTGGAGATTGGCGTCGCTGATGCCCTGGCCAGCCCAGCCGGACCCCATACTGATCGTGACCTCGTGCAGGTTATTCGCGATCGGCACCCCGGCGGCGACCGTCGCCGTCTCCTCCGGACCGAAGATAAAGTTCGCGTGCACCTGCGTCACGCACTTGCGCATGAGCGCGGCGGCGGTAGCCGGATCCGACGCGTCGTTCTCGGGCACTAGCTTCACCTTGTGGCCCAGGATCCCGCCCGCTTTGTTGACATGATCGGCCCAGGCGGTGGCGCCGAGTTCGTCGTTGGTCCCGAGCTGGGCAAACGGCCCCGAGGTCGCGACGACTTCGCAGATCGTGATCGGGCCGCTGGACCCGCTTGTGCCACCGGAACTGCCGCAACCGGCCGCGAGGCCGACGACAACCGCCGCAGCAGCCGCCGCGCCAGCTAACCTTCGCGTCCTGGCGTGCCCGGCGAGATCCGACGCGGTGCGGTGTAAGGCCGCCTGACGGGCAGCGCGCGAGAGAACGTCCATCGGAACCACCTCGGGTTTCGCTCAGAACGAACGCCACTGGCGATCGGACGCTACCGACCTGCTAACGAAAATGTCAACTATTGGTGAGTAAAGAGACGCAACCGTCTCCTTGTGGTTATCCCCGGTAATACCGGTCGGCAACGTCGAGAGCCGCGTCGAGGATCGCCAGGCCCTCCTTGGCCTCTGAGTCGGTGATGATGCACGGGGGCACCACGTGCAGGCGGTTGTAGTTGATGAACGGCATCAGCCCGCGCCGGCGGCACTCGGCCATCAGAGCGGTCATGGCCTCGGACGACCCGCCGTAAGGCGCCAGCATCGCCCGGCTCGCCCGGTCCGACACCAGGTCCAGCGCCCAGAACACCGCGGTACCGCGAACCTCGCCGACCACGGGGTGGCGCTCGGCCAGCTCGCGGAGTCCCGGTCCGAGCACCTGCGACCCGATGCGCCTGGCGTTCCCGATAATGTCTTCGTCTTTCATCGCGTCGATCGTCGCGACGATCGACGCGCAGGCCAGCGGATGCCCGGAGTAGGTCAGCCCGCCGGGGAACACCCGCTGATCGAATGTCGCCGCGATCGGGTCGGAGATGATCACCCCGCCCGCCGGGACGTAGCCGGAGTTCGAGCCCTTGGCGAAGGTGATGAGGTCGGGCACCACGTCATGGTCGGTGAAGGCGAACCAGCGCCCGGCGCGCCCGAAGCCGCACATCACTTCGTCGGCGATGTACACGATGCCGTACCGGTCGCACAGCGTGCGCACGCCGGCCAGGTAGCCGGGCGGCGGGATCAGGACGCCAGCCGTGCCGACAATGGACTCCAGCAGCACAGCGGCGATCGTGCCGGGTCCCTCGAGCTGGATGACCTGCTCAAGGTGCGCGAGCGCGCGCTCGCACTCCTGCGCCTCAGAGCTGGCCCAGAACGCCGAGCGATAGAGGTACGGGCCGAAGAAGTGCACGTGGCCCAGCGCGAACTCGTTCGGCCACCGGCGCGGGTCGCCGGTTGCGGTGATCGCCGCGCCGGTATTGCCGTGATAGGAGCGGTAGAAGCTGAGCACCTTGCCCCGCCCGGTGTGCAGCCGGGCCATCCGGATCGCATTCTCGTTCGCGTCCGCACCGCCGTTGGTGAAGAACACCTTCTCGAATCCATCCGGTGCCAGCGCGGCCAGCCTCGTCGCGGCCTCGCCCCGCATGTCGTTGGCGTGCTGCGGCGCGATAGTCGTCAGCCGCGCCGCCTGTGCCGCGATGGCCGCGGTTACCTTCGGGTGCTGGTGGCCGATGTTGGTGTTGACGAGCTGGCTGGAGAAGTCCAGGTACCGGTTGCCGTCGTAGTCCCAGAAATACGAGCCCTCCGCGGCCGCGATCGGCAATGGATCGACCGCCCCCTGCACGGACCAGGAATGGAACACGTGGGCCCGGTCCATCGCGTAGACCTCGGCGCCGCGGGCAGGGTCGGGTGCACTCGTCGTCATGGGCCTTTTCCTCCTTTGGCCCTACCGGGCCGGTCCGCTGAAAGTCTGCCGCATGCTCGCAGTCAGCGGACGGCCGGGATGATGGTGTCCCCGTACGCCGCCATGGTCGTGTCTGGCTGATCGTGCATCAGGTAGATGGCGAACTGATCCGCGCCGATCTCGGCCAGCTCGGCCAGGCGCTGCACGTGGGCGCCTGCCGGGCCGGTCAGGCAGAACCTGTCAACGATGTCGTCGGGGACGAAGTCAGTCGACGGGTTGTCGGCCCTGCCGTGGTGGGAGTAGTCATAGCCCTGCCTGCCCCTGATGTAATCGGTCAGCGCGCGCGGCACTTCGCCACCCTCGCCGTACCGGGAGACCAGGTCGGCGACGTGGTTGCCCACCATGCCCCCGAACCAGCGCAGCTGATCGCGCTGGTGGGCCACGTCGGTGCCCACGTACGCTGGCGCGGCGACGCACATGGTGATCGCGGCCGGATCACGGCCGGCCGCGCGTGCCGCCTCGCGGACTGCGCCGAAGGTCCACCGGGCGATGTCCGGGTCTGCGGTCTGCAGGATGAAGCCGTCGGCCTGCTCGCCGACGAGTTGCAGCGCACGAGGCCCGTACCCGGCCATCCAGATCTCGAGCCTGCCGTCCCTGACCCATGGGATGCGTATCGGCGTCCCTGCCACGTTCGCTGTGCGGCCCTCGGCCAGGTCCTTGATCACCCGCATCGCCTCCGCGAGTGTGGCCAGACTGGATGGCGGCTTGCCGAGGACCCGGCGCGCGGAGTCGCCGCGACCGATACCGCAGATAGTCCGGTTGCCGAAGGTGTCGTTGAGCGTGGCGAACAGCGACGCGGTCACCGACCAGTCGCGGGTCAGCGGGTTGGTGACCATCGGGCCGACGGTCAGCGCCGAGGTTGCCGCGAGGATCTGCGCGTAGATGACGAACGGCTCCTGCCAGAGCACGTGCGAGTCGAACGTCCAGCCATAGCGGAATCCGCGCCGTTCCGCCTCGCGCATGCGCTCCACCACCGCGCCCGCAGGCGGGTCAGGCTGCAGGACCAGGCCGAACTCCACGATGCATCCCCCTCCGAGCACCGGTCAGGACAGGTACTGGCACGCGCCCCGGGCCAGGAAACTGCCGTGACCAGGCGCGCCGCGATACTCGCCCGCCTCCACCAGCACCGTCCCGCGAGACAGCACCGTGTCAACCCGGCCGGTGACGTGCATGCCCTCGTAGGCCGAGTAGTCGACATTCATGTGATGACTGGTCGCCGACAGGACCTGGCCGGCCGCTGGATCGTAGATCACGATGTCGGCGTCCGAGCCGGGCGCGAGCACCCCCTTGCGCGGGTACAGGCCGAACATCCGGGCCGGCGTGGTCGAGGCGACCTCGACCCAGCGGGACAAGGTCAGCTGCCCGGCGACCACACCCTGGTGCAGCAGGTCCATCCGGTGCTCCACGCCAGGAATGCCATTCGGGATCTTGGCGAAGTCGCCGCGCCCGAGCTCCTTCTGATCGGCGAAGCAGAACGGGCAGTGATCGGTAGACACGACCGACAGGTCATTCGCCCGCAGTCCCCGCCACAGCGTGTCCTGGTGTTCGCGGGGACGCAACGGCGGAGAGCAGACGTACTTGGCACCCTCGAAGCCCGGCCTGGCCAGGTCGTCCAGAGACAGGTAGAGGTACTGCGGGCAGGTCTCGGCGAACACCTGCTGGCCGGCGTCCCTGGCCTCAGCCACCGCAGCCAGGGCCTGGGTCGCGGACAGGTGCACGATGTACAGGGGCGCGCCGGTGACCCCGGCCAGCGTGATAGCGCGGCCGGTCGCCTCGGCCTCCAGCTCCGCCGGCCGGGTCATCCCGTGGTGAACCGGCTCGGTGTGACCTGCCGCCAGCGCCTGGGCGACGAGCTGGTCGATCGCGATGCCGTTCTCGGCGTGCATCATGGTCAGCGCGCCGATGCGCGCGGCCTGCTGCATCGCCAGCAGGATCTCGCCGTCGGTGGCGTAGAACACGCCCGGATACGCCATGAACATCTTGAAGCTGGTGACCCCCGCGTCGACGCAGGCGGCCATCTCCTTGAGCGTCGTCTCGTTGACGTCCGAGACGATCATGTGGAAGCCGTAGTCGATCGCGCAGTTGCCGTCGGCCTTGCCGTGCCAGGTATCGAGGGCCGCGAGCAGGCTGGTGCCCTTCGGCTGGACGGCGAAGTCGATGATGGTGGTGGTTCCGCCCCACGCAGCCGCTCGCGTACCTGTCTCGAAGGTGTCGGACGAGAACGTTCCGCCGAACGGCATCTCCATGTGCGTGTGCACGTCCACGCCGCCGGGCAGCACGTACTTCCCGCTCGCGTCGATCACCTGCGCCCCGCTGGCGGCCGCGGAAAAGCCGGGCTCGGTGACGGCCGCGATCCGCTCGCCGGCTATCAGCACATCGGCAGGCTTCGCGCCGGTCGCCGAGACGACGGTGCCGCCCGAGATCAGGATGGTCATGGCTGGGTCAGCGCCCCGTAGGCATCCGGCCGCCGGTCCCGGTAGAACGCCCAGAGGTCGCGAACTTCCTCCAGGAGCCCGAAGTCGAGGTCGCGGACCACGACGTCATCCTCGGTGTCCGACGCGGTGCCGCCGATCAGCTGACCGCGCGGATCCGCGAAGTACGACTGACCGTAAAAGTCGTTATCCCCGAGTGGCTCGACGCCGACCCGGTTGATCGCGCCGACAAAGTACTCGTTGGCGACCGCGGCGGCCGGCTGCTCGAGCTGCCAGAGGTACGCCGACAGGCCGCGGCTGGTCGCCGACGGGTTGAACACGATCCGCGCGCCCGCCAGTCCCAGGGCGCGCCACCCTTCAGGGAAGTGCCGGTCGTAGCAGATGTAGACGCCGATCCGGCCGACCGCGGTGTCGAACACCGGGTAGCCAACATTGCCAGGCCGGAAATAGAACTTTTCCCAGAACCCCTTCACCTGCGGGAGGTGGGTCTTGCGGTACTTGCCGAGGTAAGTACCGTCGGCGTCGATCACCGCGGCGGTGTTGTAGTACAGGCCCGGCTGTTCTTCCTCGTACATGGGGACGACCAGCACGACGCCGTGCCGCGCGGCTACCTCGCGCATCAGCTCGGTGGTGGGGCCACCGGGGATGGCTTCGGTGAATGAGTAGTAATCCGCGTCCTGGACCTGGCAGAAGTACGGCCCGTAGAACAGCTCTTGCAGGCAGACCACCCGGGCGCCCGCCGAGGCGGCGCGGCCGATCGACTCGACCGCCGCCCGGATCATGGACTCCTTGTCGCCGGTCCAGCGTTGCTGCACCAGCCCGGCCCTGACGATCTCGGCCATCAGCCCTCCCCTACTGGTTAACCGGGAACCCGAGGTTGACGCCGCCATGGCTGGGGTCCAGCCAGCGCGAGGTGACCGCCTTGGCCCGGGTGTAGAAGTGCACGCCGTCCATGCCGTACACGTGCGTGTCGCCGAACAGGGACGACTTCCACCCGCCGAAGGAGTAGAACGCCATCGGCACCGGGATCGGCACGTTGACGCCGACCATGCCGACCTCGACCTCGTGGGTGAACCGGCGCGCCGCTCCCCCGTCGTTGGTGAAGATCGCGGTCCCGTTGCCGTACGGATTGGCGTTCACGACCCCGAGCGCGTCGGCGTAGCTCGATGCGCGGACCACCGACAGCACCGGGCCGAAGATCTCGTCGGTGTAGCACCGCATCTGCGGTGTCACGTTGTCGAGCAGCGTCGGGCCCAGCCAGAACCCGCCGGCCGCCTCCTCGCCGCCGCCGATCGGGTGGTGCCGGCCGTCGACCGCGAGCGTGGCGCCCTCGGCGACGCCGGCGTCCAGGTAGCCCTCGACCTTGTCCCTGTGCTGCGCGGTGACCAGAGGGCCCATCTCCGAGGCTTCGGAATCGCCAGGACCCACCACCAGGCGCGCCATCCGCTCGCGGATCTTGCTGACCAGCTCGTCGGCGATCGGCTCGACCGCGACCAGCGCCGAGATCGCCATGCACCGCTCGCCCGCCGAGCCGAATCCGGCGTTGACCGCGGCGTCGGCGGCCAGGTCGAGGTCGGCGTCCGGGAGCACCACCATGTGGTTCTTGGCCCCGCCGAGCGCCTGCACCCGCTTGCCGTGCGCGGTGCCGGTCTCATAGATGTAGCGGGCGATGGGCGTGGACCCGACAAAGCTCACCGCGCGCACATCGGGGTGAGCCAGCAGCGCGTCGACGGCCTCCTTGGCGCCGTGCACGACGTTGAATGCGCCGTCTGGCAGCCCGGCCTCAGCCAGCAGCTCGGCGAGCAGCAGCGACGCCGACGGATCCTTCTCCGATGGCTTGAGGACGAACGTGTTACCGCACGCCAGCGCGATCGGGAACATCCACATCGGCACCATCGCCGGGAAGTTGAACGGGGTGATCCCCGCACACACGCCGACCGGCTGGCGGATCGAGTACGCATCCACCCCGGTCGACACGTTCTCCGAGAACCCGCCCTTGACCAGGTGCGGGATGCCGCAGGCGAAGTCGACGACCTCCAGCCCGCGCGCGACCTCCCCGGCCGCATCCGACGCCACCTTGCCGTGCTCGGCCGTGATGAGCGCCGCCAGCTCGGCCTGCCGCGACCACACCAGCTGCCGGAACTCGAACAAGACGGCAGCGCGGCGCACCAGCGATGTCTCCCGCCAGGCTGGCAGGGCGGCCGCGGCCGCGGCCACCGCGGCGTCGACCTCAGCTGCTGTCGCGTAGTCGACGGTGCCGCTGACGCGCCCGGTCGCCGGGTTGTAGATGTCCCCTCGGGTGCGCGTCTCGCCGGTCCAGGGCTTGCCGTTGATCCAGTGCGTTCGATGCGTCATCACGCGCCCCTTTCCCGTCGTCTCCCCTGCCAGTCTGTCGCCAGAGTGCGGGTGGCGCCAGGTTACGCGTTGTCGGGGAACGTGGCCGCTCCCACCCGGTCATCGGAGTCAGTACGCGGTTGTCGCTGGAATAATGCCCGGCATGATGATCGGTGTCGGCCTGGATGCCCGGCTCGGGCTGTCCTTCGGTCAGCTGCGCGAGATGGGACAGGAGGCCGAGCGGCTCGGCTTCGAGAGTCTCTGGTCGCCCTATGTCGGAGTCCCTGACGCTTTCCATGTCTGCGCGGCGTGGTCGCAGGACACCGGGCTGCGCACGGGTATCTCGGTCGTGCCGGCGGCGCTGCTGTGGACCCCGGCCGCGCTGGCCATGCAGGCGGCGACCGTCGCGCAGCTGTCCGCTGGCCGGTTCGTGCTCGGCCTCGGGACCGGTGGCGTCGGGCCGGGTTTCTGGTCGGCGGTTGGCCTGCCGGAGCGGCCGATCGCGGTCATGCGCAAGTACACGACCTCGGTGCACGACCTGCTCGCCGGTCAGGCCGTCAGGTCGGACGGGCTGACTCTCGGCCCGCGCACCTCGGCCTTGCGGGCGGCCGGCCTGCCGCGCGTACCGGTCTACCTGGCCGCGCTCGGCCGGCAGATGCTGCGGCTGGCCGGCGAGGTGGCCGACGGCGCGCTGCTGAACTGGGCCACCCCTGACCGCATCGCCGCCAGCCGCGAGCTGGTCGCCGACGGAGCCAGACGAGCCGGGCGTGATCCTGCCGCTGTCCCGCTGACCATGTACATCCGGGTCTGCGTCGACGACGATGTCGCCGAAGCACGGCGGGCGTTCGGCGGGCAGGTGCTCAGCTACGCGATGGCTGCGCCAGGCGCGCCGAAGACGGCGGGCTATCGCGGCATGTTCAGCCAGATGGGCTTTGACGCTGTGCTCACTGAGCTCGAAGACCGCCGCGATCGCGGCGCGGCGCTGCCCGAGCTCGTCGACGCGGCGCCGGACGAGCTGCTGCGCGCGGTGGGCTATTACGGGCCTGCGACGGGCGCCGCGAGCGCCTATGCCGGGTTCAGCGCCGGCCTGGACGAGACGGTCGTGCGCATCATCACCATCCGGCCAGGCCCCGAGCCGGTCCTGGCGGCGATGTCCGCGCTCACGCCCGACGCGATCCGCGCCGCTGATTAGCGCCGGTCAGCACCCGTCGTACGGCCCCCACGGCTGGGTGCCGAGCTCGGAGTACAGCCGGTGAAACGCCACCGTCTGCTGCGCGACCGATGCCTGGCCCGCGGTACCCGGATAACCAAGCTGTGCCCACGTGGCGGGCAGGATGCCGAACATGCCGGATGAGCTGGCTGTCGGGTTGTTGCCGCTTTCACGCCAGGCCACGCACTTTTCGAAGGACGCCTCGGCGGCGCTCATCTGCGGCGCGGCCGGCTGCTGCGGCGCGGCTGCCTGCTGGGGCGCCGGCGGAGCCGGGGCCGCCGCTGGCTGGCTGGCCGCCTGGTGCGCAGCGGGGGCGGTGCGGTGCGCAGGCGTGCTGTGCACGGCAGCGCGGGCCGGCTGGTGAGCGGCGGCGACGGCGGGGGTTCCGATTGCGAACGGCGTGATGGTCAGGGCGATACCGGCGATGGTGGCCGGGATAAGGCTGGCAGCGGCGATCGGCGTGAATCTCACGGGGGGCGGTGCCTTTCTTCGTCCGGTCAGTTCGAGAAGCTCAGGGGGTGCGTTCGCCTACTCGTTGTTCAACAGCAGTCGCCGACGGCAGCCATCCGACTATGAGCTTTGTCACGCCATGCCGCGGCGGGAATACCGTGGCCCGAGGCTTGTGACTGCGGGACCTGCTGCCTAGAGTCGAAATAGACATGGCAATCGTCACGTCTCAAGGGAATCAGTTAGATTAATGTCCATAGCCGACGAAATCCGTTGACCGCCGTCAGCGGCATGGAGCGACCGTCAGCAGGAGGAGGCCGGGGAATGGCGCACACGCCGGGATCCGCCCTGGCCGCCGTCGCCCGTGCCAGGGACCGGGCCGGGCGCGAGTCCGAGAATGCTCACGTGGTTCTCGACGATCTGTCCAAGCGGATCATCGAGCAGCTGCAGCAGGACGGCCGCCGCTCCTACGCCGCCATCGGGAAGGCGGTCGGCCTGTCGGAGGCGGCGGTGCGGCAGCGGGTTCAGCGCCTCGTGGACACCGGCGCCCTGCAGATTGTCGGGGTCACCGACCCGCTGACCCTGGGATTCCAGCGCCAGGCCATGGTCGGCATTCGCTGCGGCGGTGACCTGGAGCGGGTCGCGGCCCAGCTTGCGGGTATGGACGAGATCGATTACGTCGTCATCACCGCGGGCTCGTTCGACCTGCTCGTCGAGGTGGTCTGCGAGGACGACGACCAGCTGCTGGAGATCCTCGGCCAGATGCGATCGATCCCGAGCGTGACGACGACGGAAACGTTCGTGTACCTCAAACTGCGCAAGCAGACCTACAGCTGGGGGACCAGATGAGTACGCCTTACGGTGCGGACGAGATCGCGGCCCTGCAGGAGAAGGCCAAGCGCCACCTGTGGCTGCACTTCACCAGGATGTCGTCCTACGCCGACAGCGACGTTCCGGTCATCGTCCGGGGCGAGGGACCCTACGTCTACGACCAGCGCGGCAAACGCTATCTGGATGGACTGGCCGGGCTGTTCGTGAGCCAGATCGGCCACGGCCGGACCGAGGTGGCGGAGGCGGCGGCGCGCCAGGCTGGCGAGCTGGCGTACTTTCCGCTGTGGTCGTACGCGCACCCGCAAGCGATCATGCTGGCGGACCGGCTAGCCAACCTGGCACCGGGCGATCTGAATCGCGTCTTCTTCACCAGCAGCGGATCCGAGGCAGTGGAGTCCGCCTGGAAGCTGGCCAAGCAGTATTTCCGGACGGTAGGCGAGCCGGCCCGGTACAAGGTGCTGAGCAGGTCGATTGCGTACCACGGCACCTCGATGGGCGCGCTGGCCATCACCGGCCTGCCAGGGATCAAGGAGCCGTTCGAGCCGCTACCGGCCGGCGGAGTCCGGGTACCCAACACGAACTTCTACCGCGCGCCAGCCTTCGTGGCCGACGATGTCACGGCCTTCGGAGTGTGGGCGGCCGACGAGATCGAGCGGGCGATCCTGCGCGAGGGCCCTGAGTCGGTCGCGGCCGTCTTCCTCGAGCCCTGCCAGAACTCCGGCGGGTGCTTCCCGCCGCCGCCGGGCTACTTTCCGCGGGTGCGCGAGATCTGCGACCGGTACGGCGTGCTGCTCGTGTCGGACGAGGTCATCTGCGCGTTCGGCCGGCTTGGATATTACTTCGGCTCTGAGCGTTACGGGTATCAGCCCGACATCATCACCTTCGCCAAGGGCGTCACGTCCGGCTACGCCCCGCTGGGCGGAATGATCGTGGCCGACCGGCTCATGGAGCCGTTCACCGCAGGCCAGGGATCCCGGGTTCACGTGGACACCCACGGGCAGGAACGGCATCTGGAAGGCGCCGGCGCGACCTTCCTGCACGGCGTGACATTCGCGGGTCATCCGGTCTCGTGCGCCGTGGCCATGGCCAACCTCGACGTATTCGAGAAGGAGAACCTGCTCGGGAACGTCCGGTCGAACGAGGGCGCGTTCCGGTCGACGCTGGAAAAGCTGACCGACCTGCCGATCGTCGGCGACGTCCGCGGGGACGGCTACTTCTATGGCATCGAGCTGGTCAAGGACAAGTCCACGAGGCTGACCTTTGATGACGACGAGTCCGAGAGGCTGCTGCGCGGCTTCCTGTCGCACGCGCTGTTCGACGCGGGCCTGGTCTGCCGGGCCGACGACCGTGGCGACCCGGTGATCCAGCTGTCCCCGCCGCTGATCTGCACGCAGGAGCACTTCGACGAGATGGAGCAGATCCTGCGCAGCGTGCTGACGGAGGCGTGGCGCCAGGTCTAGCCGGAGCTGCCTGAGGAAGTTATGCAGTTGTAACCACCCGTCGTTAACGGCATAGGCCCCTTAGACCGTCTTAAGAGGTGACGGGTCAGGCGGTCCGGCAGGGGCGATCGCCTGGCTCTGGCCAACGGGAGGAAACGATGCCGAGCAGTGACGGCAGGTGGGCCGAGCTTTCCAGCCAGAACGAGCGCGTCATCCGGCCAGGGGATCCGGAAGATAGCAGTGCCAGGGCCCGGGCTCGCTGGGCCGAGCTGGCCAGCAGCGGCGAGCGCCTTGTTGACACCGCCGACCCATCCGGCACCGCGGCGAGCCGTGGCCCCATGAGGATGCGGCTGGTGGCGGGCGCCGCTTAGCGGGATGCCTCCGCCAGCAGGTCGAGCGTGTGCTTGACCGCCTGGTCGACTGGCACCCGCTCTTTCAGCCTGGTGGCCCGGCTCACCACCTCGACCATGCCCTCCGCCAGGTCGCGGCTGCCCACGCTGATCCGCACGGGGATCCCAGTCAGCTCCGCGTCCTTGAACTTCACGCCGGGCCGCTCGTCGCGGTCGTCCAGCACAACCTCGATGCCGGCCGCACGCAGCTCCGCGTAGATGGACTCGGCCGCCGTCGTCACGGCCTCGTCCTTGGCCGACAGCGTCACGACCGTCACCTCGATGGGAGCCACCTGCACCGGCCAGACGAGGCCGGCGTCGTCGTGGTGGACCTCGGCAATCACGGCCATGGCCCGCTCCACCCCGATGCCGTAGCTGCCCATGATGGGCACGATCGCCGAGCCGTCAGGGCCCAGGACGGTCACTCCGAGGGCGGTGGTGAACTTGCGGCCGAGCTTGAAGATGTGACCGACTTCGATGGCGCGGATTAGCTGGAGCGGCTCGCCGCAGTGCGGGCACGGCTCTCCCGCCGCTACCTCGCGCAGGTCTGCCCAGGTGCCCACGCGGATGTCGCGGTCGACGTCAACGCCGGTCAGATGGACGTCGTCGGTGTTCGCGCCGGTGGCCATGTCCCGCCTGCCGCGCAACGCGACATCCGCGATAACCGGAAGGTTGGCGACGCCGACAGCGCCGAGGCTCCCTGGCAGCGCGCCGAGCGCGGCGCGGATCTCGTCCGGCTGCGCGGGCCGGATGTCGGTCACTCCAGTGGCGTCGATCAGCTTCTGATCCTGCAGCTGGTGGTCACCGCGCAGCAGCACGAGCGTGAGCTGGCCGTTCATAACCTGGACGAGAGTCTTGATCTGGCGCTCGGCCGCCAGGCCGTACTCGGTCGCCAGGTCCTCGATGGTGCGAACCCCCGGGGTGTCCAGCCGGGACGGCCCGGCCGGGCCGGCCGCGTCCTCGACCGGGGCCAGCTTCGACGTCGCCCGCTCAAGATTGGCGGCGTAGCCGCAGTTCGGGCACGTCGCGACGAGGTCCTCACCGGCCTGCGACGGGCACATGAATTCCAGCGAGTCCTTGCCGCCCATAGTCCCGTTGGAGGCCTCGGCCGCGATAGCCGGGATGCCGAGCCGGGCGAAGATCCGCTCGTAGGCGCCGCGATGGGCGTTGAACGACTTGTCCAGCCCGTCCTCGTCCAGGTCGAAGCTGTAGGAGTCCTTCATGGTGAACTCGCGGACGCGCAGCAGCCCGCTCTTGGGCCGGGCCTCGTCCCTGAACTTGGTCTGGAACTGGTACCAGAACTGCGGAAGCTCGCGATAGGAGGCCAGCTCAGCCGCGACGGTCGTGAAAATCTCCTCGTGCGTGAAGCCAAGGACCAGGTCCGCGCCCTTGCGGTCCTTCAGCTTGAACATCACGTCAACCGTCGCCCGGCCGGTGCGCTCCCAGATCTCCGCCGGGTGCATGCACGGCAGCAGGAACTCCTGCGCGCCGATCCCGTTCATCTCCTCGCGGATGATGTCGATGATCTTGGCGCGCACCCGCATGCCGAGCGGCAGCAGCGAGTAATGGCCCGCCATCAGCTGGCGGACAAAGCCGGCCCGCAGCAGCAGGCGGTGGCTCGCCGCGTCGGCGTCAGCCGGGTCTTCTCTCAGGGTCGGGATGTGCAGCTGCGACCAGCGCATGGATTCGTCGGCCTCTTCATCATGTCCGGGACCAGCAGCCCGCAGAAACAGGCAGTGATCCGCAAGTCTAGAGGCACTCCCCGGAACCAGCGATCTCGTTTCCCCTCGCACGCCAGATTTGAGTGATTAGCGAGGATTACTGTGAAATGAGAAGGCTCCCTCGTTTAATCGAGTCACCACGCGGGCACAAAAGGTTACATGGAGACGGACAGATCGGCCCGTCGGGTGCTCTCCGCCGCCATGGGCATCGCGGCGATCTTCGACCTGACGGGCATGACCGTCTACCAGGGGATGCGTCCTGTCCTTCCGCCCAGCCGACCGCACGGGGCTGACGATGAGCCCTTCGCGGCGGCACTGAGCACGATCATGGCGGCCCGGCCCCAAGCCGCGGCCGAGCGGATCTATGCCGAGAGCGCGGTGAGACGTTACCCAGATGACCACCCCCAGCCAGCACGACCAGCAGGCTTACCCCTCAGAACCCCGCAGCGGGAACCGGGGGGCTGCCCCTAAGGACGAAATAGCCGACGCCGTGGTTGACCGGATCGGCGACAAGGTGCCCGAGGTCCGCGGACAGGCGGATATCCCGTCGGTTACGCAGGCCATCGCGCTGCGCGAGCAGGCACCTGAGATGTACGACCTGTGGCTGAAAATAGCCAAGGACAAGGCCGCGACCGCGAACTACGTCGAGCGGGCGCCGTACGAGGTGCCGGAGCGGCTGGCACAGTCTGGCCGGCCCCGGGCGCTCGGCGCGCTCGTCATCGTGCTCGCGTTCTGCGGCTACCTCGCCTGGCTCGGCGGTCCTGGCCCCTACATCGCGGGCCTGATCGCGATCCTGGACCTGGGTGTCATGTTCGGCATGTTCTTCGGCCTGAAGCCCGAGCGGCTGCCCGATGTGCCGGAGACCGACCGACGGCCGCCCCCGCGCGGCAAGCGGTAAGCACAGCCTGACAGCGCCGGAAAGCACAGCCGCGCCGCGCCGGATAACCGGCCGCGGCGCGGCCTGTTAGTCGGCGGAGCCGACTGCTAGCCTGCGCAGGTGCTGGACGGACGGCTACTGGTCGACGCGCACGTGCACGTTGCCCGGCTGCCTACGCTGTCAGCGGACTGGCAGAACTGGGTCGCCACGTTCGGCAGCGGCGCCGGGGTCAGTGACCTGTTCGATGCCTCAGGAGCGCCGAGGCCAGCCGCCCTCGACGCCTACTTCGCCGCCGAAGGCGCCGACCACGTGCTGCTGTTCAGCGAGTACAGCCCGAAGTCGACCGGCATCCAGCCGATCGAGGACGTGCTGCCCGTGGTGGCGCAGAACCCGGCCCGGTTCCGGCCGGTGGCCAACATCAACCCGCACCTGCACTACCCCGTGAAGGCCGAACTGGCCCGGCAGGTCAGCCTCGGCGCGATCGCCTGCAAGATCCATCCCGTACACGGCGGGTTCGAGCCAGCGGACCGGATGCTGTACCCGGCGTACGCCCTCTGCGAGGAGCACGCCATCCCGGTCATCGTGCACTGCGGCACCTCGACGTTCGCGGGATCGGTCAACGCATACGGCGAGCCAGCGCTGCTCGATCCGGTGTTCAGGGACTTTCCTGACCTGACCGTCGTACTCGCGCATGGCGGCCGAGGCTGGTGGTACGACCAGGCAGCGTTCCTGGCGCTGATGCGGCCGAATATCTGGCTGGAGGTCTCCGGGCTGCCGCCGGCGAGGCTGCCGGACTACTACGGCAGGGCGCTCGCCCGGCTGGCGCGCAAGATCGTGTTCGGAACCGACTGGCCGGGCGTGCCCGGCGTGCAGCGCAACGCCAGGGCGCTGGAGAAGGTGCTGCTGGAAAGCGGGTGCACTGAGGACGAGGTCACGCTGGCTCTCGGCGGCAACGCCGCTCGAATCTTCGGTCTGTCGGACGACCAGCGTTCCCTGACATAGTGACAGCAACAGGCGAATCGGATTCGGGAGAGTCGATGAAGACCAAAGCGGCGATCATGCGCGGGATAGGCCAGGACTGGGAAGTCACCGAGCTCGAGCTCGACCCGCCCAAGGCCGGCGAAGTGCTGGTCCGCTTCGTCGCCTCGGGTCTCTGTCACTCTGACGAGCACGTCCGCACTGGCGATCTGCCGCCGCGCTACCCGGTGGTGGGCGGCCACGAGGGCGCGGGCGTGGTCGAGTCTGTCGGCGACGGCGTGACCAGGCTCAAGCCCGGCGACCACATCATCTGCTCATTCCTGCCGGTCTGCGGCCACTGCCGCTGGTGCTCCACCGGCAAGTCGAACCTGTGTGACGTAGGAGCCACCCTGCTGGAAGGATCCCTGACGGATGGCACCTTCCGGTTCCACGACGCTAACGGCGAGGACCTGGGCGCCATGTGCATGCTCGGCACGTTCTCCCAGTACGCCGTGGTCTCGGAATTCTCCTGCGTGAAAGTGGACGACGACCTTCCGCTGGAGAAGGTCGCGCTCATCGGCTGCGGCGTACCGACCGGGTGGGGCTCGGCCGTGCACGCGGCCCAGGTCGAGCCCGGCGACACCATCGTGATCTACGGCATTGGTGGCGTGGGCATCAACTCGGTCCAGGGCGCTGCGCTGGCCGGTGCGCGCAACGTGGTCGCCGTGGACCCGGTGGCCCTCAAGCGGGAGGTCGCCGAGCAGCTGGGCGCCACCCACAGCGCCGCGACCGCCGGCGAGGCCGCCCTGCTCATCAACGAGCTGACTCGTGGCGTGATGGCCGACAAGGCGATCGTCACCGTCGGCGTGGTCAACAGCGAGGTTGTCACCGACGCGTTCAACACCATCCGCAAGGGCGGCACCGTCGTGATCACGGGCATCGGCGACCTGGTGTCGAACCAGATCCAGATCAACAGCTCGATGCTGACGCTGATGGAGAAGCGAATTCAGGGCAGCTTGTTCGGCTCGGGTGACCCGTTCCACGACATCCCGCGGATGGTGGAGCTGTACCGGTCCGGCGACCTGAAGCTGGACGAGCTGATCACCAAGACCTACACGCTCGACCAGATCAACGAGGGCTACCAGGACATGCTGGACGGCAAGAACATCAGGGGCGTCATTCTGCATGACGCGTCCTGACGCGAACGCCGCCCTGCACGCAGCGGAGCAGGCGGCGGTCGCAGCTGGGTCGGCGGGAAGCAGCACGCCGGTCATCGGCCTGCGACGGGAGCGCGAGGTCCTGACCGTCGCGCTGCAGGCGGCGAGACATGTAGTGCTGGAGGGGCCGCCGGGCACCGGCAAGTCCACCCTGCTGCGCTCCATCGCGGGCGATCTGCGCCGGGCCGTGGTGTTCGTGGAGGGGAACGCCGAGCTCACTCCCGCGCGGCTGATCGGTCAGTACGACCCGGCTCAGGTGCTGACCGAGGGCTACCTGCCGTCGAGCTTCACCGACGGACCGCTGCTGCAGGCCATGCGCAGCGGGGCCCTGCTCTACCTGGAAGAGTTCAACCGGGTGCCGGAAGAGACCCTCAACGTGCTGATCACCGTGCTGACTGAGGGCGAGATCGCGGTGCCTCGGCTCGGCCTGGTGCGGGCGAACCCGGAGTTCCGGCTCATCGCCGCGATGAACCCGTTCGACGCGATCGGCACCGCGCGCGTCAGCCAGGCCATCGCCGACCGGATCTGCCGGATCGTGCTCGGCTATCAGGACGCGGCAGCAGAGCAGGCCATCGTGCGCGCGGTCACGGGACGTGACGGGCCGGTGGTGCCGTTCGCGGTGGCGTTCGGCCGGGCCACCCGAGCGCACCGTGACGTCCGGATGGGCGCGTCGGTCCGCGGTGCGATCGACCTCGTCCTGCTCATCGACGGGCTGACCTTGCTGCGCTCCGAGCGGGCGATGTCCCGGGTTACGGCCAGGGACGCGGCGTACGCGGCGCTGTCCGGCCGGATCCGGATCGCCGACGGCAGCGACCGCAGCCCCGAGTCGATACTCGACGAGATCCTCGACGAGTTGTGGCCGGCCGACGCGACAGCGCCACCCGAGGCTGCGGCGGCGGAAACGGGCGGCCAGGACGACGGGGACGGCCGGGGAAAAGCCGACGGCCCGCCACCTGACGCGGGCCTGCAGCGGCCAGGCTCGTCGCGGTCCAGCCTGCGCCGGGACCGGCACTCCGGGCCGGCCCGCCGCACACTGAGCCGGGCCGAACTGGCCGGCCGGCATCCGGCGTTCGCTGACGTGTCGCCCGAGGTCGGCGAGCTGGATACTGACTCGCTCACGGCTATGTTCAGCGCCGATCCGGACGCGGCAGCCGCGCTGCTGGCCGATCTCAGCCAGGCCACCGACACCGCGCTGCGGGCATTGGCTCGCCAGCTCGCGGCGCGAGTGTTCATCCAGCTCGGCGCCGTGGGGCGGCAGCCGACTCGCGGGCCGCGCCGGATGCGCTCGGTGGTTCGCGGTACCGGCGACGTCGATCTCGACGCCACGCTGGACCGGCTCGCTGGCCAGTGGCCGCCGCCTGCCGACGACCTCGTCACCCGGTCCTGGCAGGCGCACCACCGGTCGGTGTGCCTGCTGGTGGACTCCAGCGGATCGATGTCCGGCCTGGCACTGGCCATGGCCGCGATCGCCACTGCCAGCGTGCTGCTCGCCGCGGACAGCCGGCTCGACGCGGGCGCGCTGGCGTTCTCGGGCACCGTGACGGTGCTGCAGCAGCCCGGCGCACGCCAGCCACCCGAGCAGGTGGTAGGCCGGCTGCTCGCACTACGCGGACACGGCCTGACCGACGTGGCTGCTGCGCTGCGTGCCGCGGCCGCGGGCCTCGCCGGCGCCGCGGCGGGCCAGCGCAGCGTCGTGCTGCTGTCGGACTGCGTGAGCACGACAGGCGCTGACCCGGCGGAGGCGCTCGCGGGAATCGACCGGCTCGACGTGCTGTACCCGGTGCCGGCCAGCCGGCAGCCAGACCCGGACTCCGCCGCGACCGCCGAGCGCCTGGCCCGGCTCGGCGGCGGCATCTGCCGTCCGGTTCGCACGCTGGCGGACATCCCGGCCGCCCTGACAGTTCTGCTCTCAGGCCGGTAGGGCGACCGTACGCTTGCCGACATCCCTTCTGCGCTGACTTGCTGCTAGACGGGCGGTAGCTGCCGCACCGGGTCGGTGACTAGGCGCGGGCGGCGGTCTGCAGTCGGCTGGCGACGGCCTGGACGAATGCGGTCGCGTCCGGGCCCGTCGGACGAGACGGGAGCAGGCCCCGCTGCTGATCCAGGGCCCTGGCGATGAGCGCGGCCGTACCCGGCTCGGCACGATGCAGCGCGAGCTCGCCGCCGGCCAGCTTGGAAATGAGCTGCCCTGTCGTCAGGTAGGACTCGGCGCGGCAGGCGTTGAGCACGGCGTACGCCTCGGACGCATGCTCCAGGCCCCAGCTCAGATCAGCTGCCAGCTGGGCCAGGATCAGCCGACGCGGTACCTCGCCGATGAGGCTGGCCGCGGCCGCGCCGTGCACGCTGATGCCCGTCGCCCGGCAGGCCGCGTAGTGCATGAGCAGGTCGGGGTCATGAGCTTCTGCGCCCGGTTGCGGGCCGATGCGGGGCTCTATGGCCGGGCCGGACGCAACGTGCCGCAGGTACGGCCACGGCGGCCCCGGGTCGCGGGCTTGAGCCTCCGACACGATGCTGGTCTCGATGCCGGTGCCGGGGCAATCCTCGGCCATCGTCACCAGCGACACCGTCATCCGGCGCAGATCCATCTCAGTGATGCTGTCGGCGACGATGAACAGCACATCCACGTCGCTGCGGCTGGGCATCCAGCCGCCGAGCACGGCCGAGCCATGCAGGATGGCGGCCCTCAGCTGGCCGCGACAGTCCTCGGACAGCTTGTCCGCCAGCCGCCGCGCAAAGCTGACTGGTTCCTCGGCAGCACCTGTGTCCGCCATGAGCCATTCTTACAGCGCTCCTGGTTCGACCGGACCCGGCTCAGTTCCTAAAGATGACGGCGACCACCAGCAGCGGGCGAGACGAGATCGTGGTCGAAGGCGTAGACAACCGCGGCGGCGCGGTCCCGCAATTGCAGCTTCGTGAAAACGTGATTGATGTGGGTCTTGATGGTCCCCTCGCCGACGACGAACTCGGCGGCGATCTCGGCGTTGGTCTTGCCCTGGCCGATGCGCACCAGAACCTCGAGCTCGCGGCTCGTCAGTGACTCGACGCCTGACTGTGGCTCGGCTTGCGGCGCCACCGCGGCAGACCGGTAGATCGTCAGCACCCGGCCGGTGACCGCAGGATCAAGCCATGCTCCCCCGTCGGCCACCACGCCCACAGCGCGCTGCAGGTCCTCGGCCGGCACGCCCTTCAAGACAAAGCCGGATGCGCCGGCGCGCAGCACTCCCGCCAGCGCTTCGTCGTCGTCAAACGTGGTCAGCGCGAGCACTGGCGGACCGCCGACGCTGCCGCACAGGTCGGCTGTCGCACGGACTCCGTCCACAACCGGCATCCGCACGTCCATCAGCACGATGTCCGGCGAGAGGGAATCCACGGCCGCGATGACCTCGCTGCCGTCCGCGCACTCGCCGACGACCTCGAAGCCGAATTCAGGGCGCAGAATGCCGCGCAGCCCCGTTCGCACGAGTTCCTGATCGTCGACGATCAGGACCCGGATCATCGGGCACCTTCCCGTCGCCTGCTCGGATCCAGCGGCAGGGCCGCCCTGACCAGCCAGCCCGAACCGCCTGGACCAGCCTCGCACGTCCCGCTGAGAGATCTGGCCCGCTCGACCATGCTCATCAGGCCGATCCCGGTTCCGGTGCCAGGGACACCGGAGGTGTCCACCACGAGCTCCACCTCGTCGGTGCCGACCGTCAGCTGCACCGTAGTGCGAGCGCCAGCTGCATGCTTGATGGCGTTCGTCAGGGCCTCTTGCAGGATGCGGTAGACGGCAAGGCCGGTGGTAGCAGGCAGCCTGGCGATATCCCCGTCGACACTGAGCGATGCGGTGGCACCCGCCGAGCGGAACTGCTCCACGAGGCCGGTCAGGTTGCCCGCACCGGGAAGCGGCGCCGTCCGGCTCGAGCCGCCTTCCTCCTGCAGCATGCCGACCGCCATCCGCACTTCATCCAGGCTCTCGCGGCAGAGCCGCTCGGCCTCAGCCAGGGTACGCGCCGCGCCGTCGAGACCGTGCTCCACCGCGAGCCTTGCGCTGCTGACGTGCAGCAGTGAGACCGCCAGCGTGTGACCGATGACGTCGTGGAGTTCGCGGGCGATGCGATTCCGCTCTTCGGCCCTGGTCCGTTCCGCGAGGCCTGCCTGAGCTGCCCGCAGCTGCGCGACGAGGTCTCGCTGGTGCCGGATCAGCAAGCCGAAGCTTATGGAGAGGGCAGTGCCGGCGATCCAGGCACCCCAGCCAGGGTCGGGCTTGATCCACAACCATTCCGCGGCGAACCAGAGCGTGGTACCAGCAAAGTAGAAGAGAACTTCCCGGCGGGCTCCGAACACGGCGCACCAGGCGCCGAGCAGGCAGACCGTAATCCAGCCGAGGTTGGTCGAGCTGCCGTGCCCGAGGACCGCGATGCCGCCCGTCGCGAGAACCGCTGCCGGGAGCAGGTATCGCTCCTGCTGCCACACCAGCACGGCCGCGGCGCCAACGGCGATCACTGCCGCGACAGCCGCAGCGGCCGGGGTCGGGCTCAGCGGTATTAGCCCAACCCCGGCCAGCGTGGCGAACACCGCCATGACCGCCCAGCGCTGCCATCCGCACAGAAGACTGCCGGAGCTGGGCACGGCGAATTCTCGGATCACGCTACGGATGGTACGTCTCACAGCGTCGTTCGCCGGGCCGCGAGCGCGGTCGCCACCACTGCGATCACCGCTATCGCCACAAGGGATCCCGTGGCAGGCGCGATACCGAGCCATGGCTGACGTACCGCATTGGTCAGCAACGTGAGTGGCAACGGCCCAGCCACTTCGCGTACCACCGAGCCCATCACGTGCGGCGGAGGTCCGCCGGCGCCGAGCAGGAACGAAGGGAAGAAGAGGAGCAGCCCGACCGCCTGCGCGGATCGCGCCGTTGGCAGAACCGAGCCGAGCAGAACGCCGATGCTGACGAACGCCACCGCGCCCAGAGCCAGTGCGGCTGCCACCCGCCACCAGGCATGCATGGCCGGGATGCCATAGACGGGAGCAGCGACCACGAGCAGTAGCGTGCACGCGACCAGGGTCGTGACAAGCCCGGTGATGAGCTGTGCGATCGCGAATGACCAGCGCGGAAAGCCTGCGGCGGCGAACCTGCGGAGCACGCCGCGCTCCCGGTAGGACGCGAGGTGGACCGGGAGCATCACCAGGCCGGTTGCGGCGATCACCACCGTGAGATAGGACGCGACGTACCAGTGCGCCGGGTTGACGAAATCGAACGCCCGGTCCGGCTGGGTGCCAAATGCACCGCCGATGATGAGCATGGTGACGATCGGGAACGCGAATACGAACGTCAGCACCAGCGGATCGCGAGTCATCAGCTTCAGCTCGGCGCTGACCAGCCGGCCGACCGTGCCGGTCATCGCCGTCCTCCGACGAGTTCGTTGGCTGCCCTGAGCGACTCGTCCGCGGCCTTCGCTTCCGCCAGGAGTTTCAGCACTGCTTCCTCCAGATCGGGGATGCTGACAGCGAAGTCGGCTGGCACGGTTCCGCGCCGGACCAGGGCTGCCCCGACGTGCGCGATGATCTGGCGATCACCCGTCACCGTTACCCGCGACCCGGTCCGCTCCACGTCCCGCACGCCGTCGAGGCGGCGCAGCTCGTCGAGGATCACCGCCGGGAAGTCCGGCAGGCTGAACCGGACGATGGCCGTGCGGGCGTAGCGATCCACCAGCTCGGCCGGCGTTCCGGTGTCGATCACGCGGCCGCTGCGCATGACCACGACCCGGTCGCATAGCGCCTCGGCTTCGTCCAGCTCGTGCGTGACGAGCAACACCGTGGTACCCGATTCGTGCAGCTTCCGGACGGATGCCCAGACCGTGCGGCGGGCCGCCGGATCGAGGCCCTGGGTCAGCTCGTCGAGGATCACCAGGCGAGGTTGGTTGAGCAGGGCGAGAACAAGGAACAAGCGCTGACGCTCACCTCCGCTCAGCGAGGAGAACGCCGACCGCTGCCGCTCGGCCAGGCCGAACTGTTCGAGCAGCCCGCGACCGTTACTCGCAGCAGACGTGCTGAACAGGTCAAGCGCCTCGGCCACCCGCAGTCGGTCAGGCAGCGCCGAGTCCTGCAGCTGGCTGCCGACGAGACGACGAATCCGCGCCGCTTCGGTCACCGGGTTGTGGCCGAGGACAGAAAGAGATCCGCCATCCGGGCGCCGCAACCCCTGGATGCATTCGACGGTCGTCGTCTTCCCCGCGCCGTTGGCGCCGACGAGGCCGACAACCTCGCCGGCCCGCACATCGAGATCGAGCCCGTCGACGACGGCTCGCGTGCCGTACACCTTACGGAGTCCGCGTACCTTCACCACGTCAGCTGCGCTCATCGCTTCGCCGGCTTCCTGCTCAGCCCGACAGCAGCCGATATCCCGAACAGCGCTGCGCCATAGGGACCAGCGACCCAGAGCGGCCACGGATAGAGCAAGTTGCCCGTCGTCAGACTCACGAGGACCCAGACCACCACGTTGATCGCCACCGCCGTGAGCCAGATCGCCCACGCCACCCTGAGCACGACGGGCAGGCTGGCGTAGAAGCGAAGCCGCGAATTCGGGCTGGCCGGTGGCGCCGACTGCTGAGCGCTGTCTGATACCAGGGCAGGGACAGCCGCGGGCAGGTCTGCCTCAAGCGGTGCGAGATCGCCGTATGTCGTGGCCCGGTACGCGAGCCCCACTCGGTCCACGTATTCGTCAGTGGTGAGCCGGCCGTCCTCCATCGCGGTCCGCAACCGGTCCACAACCAGATCCCGGTCCCGATCGGAAGCCCGCACCGTCTGCCCGTTAGTCATCGCGCGCACCTCTTCTGCTGTTGATTGAGTGCATGGCTCCATCGTTTCTGTGCGGGCTGATGAGCGCGTCGCCCTGCGGTGAGAACTGCGTCTCTAACCACGGGTAGAGCCCAGGGCCTGCAATGCCCAGGGCCGTCGTCGCCTTAGCCAGCCTTAGCCTGTCAAGCTGGCGTAGGGGACAGCAGATGGTGGCGCGGGGACAGCCAGTGTTTCTCCCCACCGGCTCAGCGTCACCGTCTGGCGGAATCCATTGGCCACCGTGGTCTCAGTGATGGGCAGCGCATGCGCTGTGGCGTCTAGGGTGAGCTGCACGCTGATCGCTGGGCTGCTCGTGGTGGCTGGCGTGCTCCACCGCAAGACATAGACCTTTCTTCCATCCATGGTGGTCGTGCTGAGTTCTGCTGCGCTCTCACGGGCGGGGAGGATGCTGGCTGGTAGCGACGGGAGCGTGTCTTCTGCGGCGAGGTTCTGATACTCGTTGCTACCGGCGGCTGTTTCCACCCAGCTCGATCCTGCGCGGGAAGCCGCCTGGGCGGACAGACCCAGCAGCTTAGTCAGGCCAGCCGCGTTCCCGCTGAAGTAGGCGCCGCTAGCCGTGACGCGGATTTCGGCAGTCGCCGCGCCTGAGGCGATCTGCTCGACACCGGTGGTACGGCCGATATCGGCAGTGATCGTCTCTGCCACGCCTGTGCTTCCGGGCTTGTAGCCAGTGATCGCGAGGTGAACGCTCTTCTGGCCGAGCATCGATTCGTAGGCGGCCGCAAACACTGCGTTCCGGAGCGCGGTGCGAGCCTCGGCAGAGGTGATTGGCGGCGCTGGGATCCCCCAGCTACGCAGTAGTTCGTCCAGGCTTGCTTTCGCATCAGCCGGTCCGGAGATGTGGGTCACGGCGTAGCTGTACAGCTCACCGGCAGCCGCGGTCGCGTCCGGTACCGATGCGTCATGCCCGTAGCGGTACAGGAAGAAGATGAGCGGGGCGCACGCGATCAGCTGAGCGGACTCGGCTGTCTGTGCCTGTGCCGTCGCCGATCCTGCGGATCCAGAGGGGGACGTGCAGTTGCGGAGGGCGGTGGTCCGCGAGCGCGGTGTGTACTGGACGTCCTGGACGACGTAGGAGCCGATCGCTGGATGGGTCTGGTACAGAACGCTCATAGCCCGGTCAAGCTGGCTCAGCGAAACCTGGCCGGTGACGCGGAAGACGTCCTGAGATGCCGATGACTGGCTTGCCCCGCACGCAGCCAGGGCGCATGCCAGCGTCATGATGACCGGCAACTGGCGCAGGGCCTGCGGCCGCCGCGGGGGGTGACCCCCCGCGGCGGCCAGACCGCGCCGACCTTGCTGCGTCGGCGCCTCAGTCACGCGCCGCACTGTCCTTCGGTGCGGCCCTTCACTTGGTTGGCGCTTGCCGCAACTGAACCATTGCTGGCGCAGCTGAAGTTCCCGCCAACGGAATTACCGGCCAGCGTGCCGCCAGCCTGATTCCCGGTGAACTGCAGGTTTCCCTTGACGGTGTTGCCGCCGCAGAGGCCCAGGTTCCACGGTGCAGCGTTGCTGCTCCCGCTCACCTGGAGGTTGCCGTCCACCGTGGTGTTGCAGATGACATTCGTGCCCGCGCTGAGCGGATCGTCGGCCGATCCGACGTGATCAACCTCGACGTTACCGCCGATAGTGGACCCGGCGATCCGGATACCCGTGCCGCCGATTTGCAGGTTGCCTGCCACCGAGGTATCGATCAGGTCGCACCAGTCGCCCTGAGGCACCGTGAGGTTGCCCTGCACCATGACGGCGCTGAGCTGCTCGTTGGCGCAAATGATGCTGGCCGATTGCGGAATCGTCACCGTCGCGCTGAGTGGCAGGCTCGCGAGCGAGTCTGCATCTCCGACATAGACGGTGCGTGATCCGGCCGCGGTGAGCCACTGCTGCTGCGCCGCAGACCAGTACTGGAGCTGGCGAAGTGGCACATGCATGTGTACGTCGGTCGACTGGCCCGGTGTGAGAACCACCTTGGAGAACTGTGAGAGCTGCCGCACAGCGAACTGGATGCCCGCGGGCTGCTGGCTCGGCGCTCCGAGGTAAACCTGCGGCACCGTGCTGCCGGCGAGCTGCCCAGTGTTAGTCACCGCGGCTGTTACATCGAGCCCGCCATCACTTGCCCTGGTTACCTGCAGACCCGAGTAGTTGAACTTGCTGTAAGACAGGCCCCAGCCGAACGGGAACAGGGGCGTGATGCCCTCCTTGTCGAAGAAGCGGTATCCGTTGTAGATGCCCTCGGTCTCATTCGTGGTGCCGCCCTGGCCGCCGTTCAGCCGCTCGGGGTGCGGGCCGAGTGTGTCGCCAGAGGAGAGCGGGACCGTCTCGTTGTAGCCCCAGATGGTGTCGGTAGCGTTAGCCGGCCAGGTCATGTCGGTGTGGCCGCTGGGGTTCGCGAGCCCGAGCAGTAGCCGGGCCGTCGAAGTTCCGCCTTCTTCTCCGGAGAACCACATCTCCAGGACGGACTTCACGCTGCCGACCCATGGCATCAGGACCGGGTTGGTTGTGTTGAGCACGACCACGGTGTTGGGGTTGGCCGCTGCGACCGCCTCGACCAGCTGGGTGTTGGCCGCCGTGAGCGACTCTGGCGCGGAGATGGTGGCCGGAGTGGATCCGTACGGGTTCGGGATCGTGGTGGTGGCCTGGTTGTCATTGAGGAACACGACCGCCAGGCTCTTGCCCTTCGCTGCCGCTGCCGCATCCGCGATGTCGCCGTTGACCCGCGAGTCGGCGAACCGGAAGCTCGCCGGCCCGGTTGTGCCGTTGTCGAAGGTGATAGTGACCTGGTGGTAGGTGCCGCCGTTCAGGGTTGCCGTGGGCGCGGCGACGTTGGTGAGGCCCGCCTCGGTGTATCCGCCGTCGGTAGGCGTGCCCGGTAGCGCGGCACTGTGCGCGCCGGTGACGCCCCTGCCGTATATGTTCGCGGCTGGGCTCAGGGTCTGGGTGGCCCCGTCCAATGTGAACGTCACAGCTGAGGTGGGTACGGCAGTGCTGAACTGGAACCGGAACGTGTAGGTGTCGGTAGTGGGCACAAACACGTAACCCGTCCAGGTGTAGTTGCCGGGGGTAAGCTGCCCGTTCCCCGACGCAGTGGTGAAGTCGATGGACGAGTCCGTTGCAGGCGATCCAGGGCCAGTAGTGCGATCGAGGACCCCGGTGACGGAGTTGTTGGAGTCAGTCAGCGCTGAGGACGCTACTGCCTGGCCTGAGGGCGCATTGGCGGGCACATAGGTGAAGGCGCCGGGCTGTCCGCTGAAGGCCTTCAGCTGCTGAAGCGGGCTGATGGCGTCGCGGTCCGCGAATCCGACCGATGCCTCGCTGGTTGGATCGGCGATGGTGTATTCGGCCCCTGGCCCTGTCACCAGGACCCCGCCGCCCAGGTCACCCGTGGTGATCGGCAGCGTGCCGCTGTCGTTCTTGAGCAGGACAGCGCCTTCCTCGGACATCTTCTCGACCACGGCGGCATCGCCGTTCTTGGTGCCGAGATCTGCCGTCGGGGTGGCGCCGTGGGCTGGCCCGGTGGGCAGCGGTGCGTTGCCAGACGTGTCACCGTTGACTCCGCCGGGGTTGGTGCAGCTAGCTGCCACTGGTGCTTGGTTGCAGCCGAGCATTCCGAACCGCTGCTCCTGGTAGAGCATGGTGGCCAGGGCCTGGTTGAACACCGACAGTGGCACAGACCCGTTGGCTACGGCCTCGGCCAGGGTGCATCCCGTCGCCGGGCAGCCCGTGCCCGGCACCCCAGCCACATGGACCGCTCCCGCGGTGGCGCAGGACTCGGCGTTGCCGGAGGTGTCGGCGCAGGTGTCGCCGGTCGGATCGAACGCAGACGGCGGCCCGCCGAAACCGCCACCCGAGGTGGTGCTGAGGCTGTTGCTGTCGCTGAAGTAGCCGCTGGCCGTCGGCTGCTCCTGGTCCTCACCCTGGAAGATCGCGGCTGTGCTGTGCGTCGCCGGGTAGTCAGAGCCGACCATCGCCTTGGATCCCCACAGGTCACGCAGGGCGTAAGTGAGCGTGAGCGGCTGTTCGCAGGAAAAATGCGACTCGTTCAGCGGCCACGTCTGCGGGTTCTGGCCCGCGCTCGCGTAAGGGCTGAGCGGCGCGGTGCTGCTCAGCGCGGACACGGACGACGGCAGCGTAGTCGCGGTGTCCTGCCAGATCTGGTAGGAGCACATCGTCGCCGCCGCGCCGGCCCGCACGAAACCTGCCTCGTAGGGCGTGAGATAGATCTGGTGCAGGGCCTGGTCGGAGATCTGGGTGTTGGTGTTCTGGTTCTGGCCGTTATAGACGGCAAAGTGCTTCATCTCCGACAGCGTGCCGGCGCCCTGGACACCATTGATCTGCGCCGCCACCGACTGGCCGCTCAGGAACGGGTCCTCGCCGGTCGTCGTGAGGTTGCGGCCCCAGTTCGGCAGCCGGTCGATGTCCGTCTGCGGGCCGAACAGGCCGTTCACCATGAGCTCCCTGGACTCGGTGCCCTCGGTCTGCCCCCAGATGTTGGCCAGCGTCAGGTCAAAGGAGGACGCGAGATCCATGAGGGTTGTCGGACCGGTCGTCATCTCGGCATTCGGGCCCTGGAACGTGTTCACGCCCTGAGCGTCAGTCCAGCAGGGCGGCATGATGCTTGGGATCGTGCCGGTCGGAGCCGCGGTGGGACCAACGTTGTTGCACGTTGTGTTCGTGCCGCCGTGGAACAAGATGCTGGCGTTGGCAAGCTCTGCCTCAGTCGGCGGGTTATCTGGCTCGAGCTGCGAGATGAGGTTCATGACCGCCGGTGTGTACGGCGCGTCAGCTGCTACGAGGGGCGAGTCTTTTGCTGACGGGAGGTGCACGGGCAGCGAGTACGGAACGTCCGACGGAGTTGTGGGACTGACCAGATCGCTCGGCGTCGCAGCCTTGGCAGCGCCTGGCTGCGTCGCCGCAGCGTTGCCTGCTGTGATCGCCATTGCGGGGCCTGCGGATGCTGTGCTCAGTAACAGCCCCGCGACGAGGCTGGCTACGGCCGCTATCGGCACCGTGACCACCGGTAAGCCCCGCGGGTGCTTCTTGTGTGGTCGTTTGGATCGTGCGGGCACGCGCCTCACTCCTTCTCGTATCCGGAAACGGGTAGCAGAAATAGAGACCTGACGTCCTTATGCGTGGGAAGCCAGCGGCCTGGGCTCATCAACGATTCACCGACGGCCGCTAAGCCGACTCGGATGCCGCTGCTAGATATAGACAACTGGTGTCGCTCCTCCTTGCTGTGGCGGTTGCCCTGTCCAGCACCGAGGCGAGTTCGCTCGTACTGAGAGCCTCGAAGCTGACACCCGAGTCGCTCAGCTCGTGCAGCCCGCCAAGCAGGGCACCGGTAAACGCGGCGTCGATTTCGGTCGCTGGCGTCGGTTGCCGACCTGTCGCGCGGTACAGGACGGTTCCGGACTTCCTGACGGCTACCAGACCATCGCCGCCGCAGGTTATGACCACGAGCTCGGGTCCGCGGGCCAGCCAGAGCCGGGCGACGGCCTCCGCTCCGCGGCCTGGGTACAACCACGAGATGTCGGCCAAGCTGGCCGTGACCAGATCAGCTGCCTGAATGGACCGGTCCATCAGCAACTGGCCACGGGCAGGCGAACCCATGACCGCAGGCTTCACGCCCACGCTGAGGCAAACGAGCGCGCCGCGATCTCGCTGGCGTGCCGCGGCGCGGAGAATCCACTTGGACCCTGGCAGCATGCAGCAGGCGAGCAAGTCGATATGAAGGACTGTGGTGTCGGCGGGGATCCAGCCTAGTTCAGCAGCGCTCCATTGCCAGCTTGCTGTGTCGCGGAAATACAGGCTTTCCGTGCCGCCCGCGTCTGCATCAGCTGAAGCGACGGCAATCATGGTCGGCTCGTCGGCATCCGGCGACGCGCTCAGGTCGAGACCGTTGCTTGCGGCGTGCATTCGCAGGTACTGGCCCAAGGGATCGCGCGAGAGCCGAGCCATGAGCGCGGTCGGGTAGCCGAGCCGGGCGGCCTGGATCGCTATCCTCAATGCGCTGCCGCCTGGCGACGCCTGCACCAGGCTGGAGCCAGGTTCAGATACGAGCTTGACCATAACCTCGCCGATCACGGTGATCACGCGGCACCGGTCCTGCCCTGGCAGCGTGCGGCAGGTGTGGACGTGTTGCCGGACGCGCTCCGCACTGCGCTGGCAAAGTCCATCGCTGTGGGCCGCCCTATCTGTTATTTAACCGGAAACCGGTTAAATAACATCGTGCTAAGTTCCATTTGCTTGTTATCTCATAGCGCGCCGTAGCTAAATGTCAACAAAACTCTCTATTATGCCGGACTCCGGAATAATAGAGTTTCCATGCTGTAAGCGCGCCTGACGATGGGGCTTGGCAATGCGCACCTCACACGAGTTCCGCTGGTGACGGTGGACGAGCAACTCGCGCTGCGGCCCAGCGACAGGCAGCTGCTTGAGGTGCTACGTCACCGCGGCGACATGGATCGCGTCGGCCTTGCTCGGTTGTCCGGATTGCCGCGCAGCACGGTTACCGACAGCGTGGCTCGCCTACACAAGCTCGGTCTCGTGCTAGAGAGCACCAGGCCCGCCGCGGCGAAGAAAGGCCCCGGCCGGCCGGCCAGCGTGATCGCGATTGCGCCGCCAGCCGGCGTCATCGGAGTGCTCTGGCTTACCCATGAGTCGCTGCATGCCGGCGTGCTCGGGCTGGACGGGACGCTGCACGCCCGGCACGCGCTCGATCCATATGCTCACAGCTCCACGTCCCCGCTTGCGGGACCAGGTGTTGCCCTGCTGAACGAGGCTCTGGCCGCTACACCCCGCACGATGGGCGAAATGAGATGCCTAATTGTCGGGATGCCGATGCCGATCAGTGCCGACCAGAACCTGGCGGCCTCTGCGGCAAACGCCTCAGCGCTGGGGTCCACGATCGTCGCGCCGTACCTGCCCGCAGATCCTTCTTCGGAGCTGGCACAGGCCTTGGACGTACCCGTATGGCTCGAGAATGACGCCAATCTGGCAGCCCTAGGCGAAGGCGCGCTCGGTGCTGCCACGGAGATGCCGAGCTTCATCTACATCAAGGTCGTCCACGGGATAGGCGCGGGCCTTGTCCTCAATCACCGACTGCACCGCGGCGCGCGTGGCCTGGCCGGCGAGCTGGCTCACATGCATGTAGAGGACGGCGGCACGATGTGCCGCTGCGGGGGACGCGGCTGCCTCATGACGACCTTCAGCCAGCGTCACCTCGCGGATCGCGTCCGGGCTGTCCACCCAGATGTCAGCTCGATGGCAGATGTCATGTCGCTGGCCGCGCACGGTGACGCCGGAGTAGCACGGCTGCTGCGCGATCTGGGGCGCACAATAGGGCGGTCACTCGCCGAGTTCTGCATCTATGTCGCCCCTGACGGCATCGTGATCGACGGGGTATTGCAGAATGCTGCGACTCCCGTGATCGAGGGCATCAGGGAGGCCATGTACCAGTTCGCGCCGCCCGCGATCGCCTCGCAGGTACAGATAGTGGCCGGAGCCCTAGCCGACCGCGCGGAGCTGCACGGCGCGGCTGTCCTCGCTCGCTACAAAATGTACGATCACGATCTGCTGTCGCGGCCCCCGATGTTTGAACGGGTTCAAAATCACGCGGCGCCGCATATAGACACAGGCAAGGCATCAGAGAGATATTGAACATGTTCAATTGATCGCCTTGCCGGAGGTGACCATCATGGTCATCGCGTTCTCCCTCCTCTACCTCGCAGCGTGCGCAGGCCTCACGGTCATCGTCGGCTTCGCGCTTGCACACAGCGGCCGGGTGGTGATGACCGCAGTGTTCGGCGACGAGCGGATAGCCGACGCGGTGAGCCGGCTCGTTGTCCTGGCGCTCTGCCTGCTGAATTTCGGTTACGTGGCGCTCACCTTCGGCACGCCTGCGCACGTCACGACCGCTGCACAGGCAGTCGGCGTCCTGTCGGTCAAGCTCGGCGAGGAACTCCTCGTGCTGGGCGGCCTGTACCTGGCCAGCCTGATCGTCCTCGCCAGGATCCGGCGCCGGCAGCAGCTGTCCGGCGCTGAGCCAGCTCCCCCGCCGTGGCTGGTCCAGCGGCCGCGGGCCAGAGCGGGCAGCCACTCGTCGTGACCGAGCACGAGCTCACGTCGCGGGCCGGGCAGACCAGGTCGGCCATCGTCACCGCGGCCCTGCGACTGTTCAGGGAGAACGGGTACGACGCGACCACGATGCGGGCGATCGCAGCGGAGGCCGGCGTCTCGACCGGAAACGCGTACTACTACTTCGCCTCTAAGGAAGAGCTCCTCCGGGAGTTCTACGCGCGGAGCCTTGCCGAGCACGCGCTCGCAGCCCGGTCCGTGCTCGACACCGAGACCGAATTCGCCGCTCGGCTGCGCGGCACGCTCCGGGCGCTCGTCGACGTGCTGGCGCCCTACCACCAGTTTGCCGCGAAGTTTTTCAAGCACGCTGCCGAGCCGACCAATCCGCTCAGCCCGTTCAGCCCGGAGTCCAGCCCGGTCCGCGAGGCATCAACCGCGCTCTATCGCGAGGTGGTCGACGGCTCGACCGTGCGGGTGGGCCGGCCGCTGCGCGCCCAGCTGCCCGAGTTGCTGTGGCTGTACTCGCTCGGGGTCATCCTGTTCTGGGTGCACGATAGCTCGCCGGGCTGTGCGAAGACCTACACGCTGATCGACCGCACGGTGCCGCTGGCCGACCGGCTGATCTCGCTGTCCAGACTGCGGCTGCTCAGCTCAGCCCTCACCGACGTGATCTCGATCATCGACGACCTCCGCGGTTAATCAGGCGCCGCGAGCAGTCCGCCCGCCACCGCCGATGGCCTCCCGGTCGACTGCAGCGATGCAGGCACTGAGAAACGCAATGGCTCCCACCGCAATCGCCGGAACGGGCAGCCCGGCCGCAGAGACCGCGAGGGCCGTCAGGCCGAAAACGACTGCTTTAACACCCAGCACTCCGAGCACTGGCAGGTGGATGCGGGCCCGTGGGGCCGCGAACAGCCCCCAGACCACAGCGGCCGCCAGCGGAGCGGCCACCGCGAGGACAACGCGTACGGCGACGGCGACGGGCACGGTAGCACCCCACCAGGCCAGCCCCGCGAGCATAGCGAGCTCGATCAGGAACGCCAGCGACTCATTAGCCGCGTGCATGGCGGACGGCAGGGACCGGGGGCGCACACCAGGCTTAACTCGGGCGTTCTCTGATTTCAGGGACATGGCGTCAGATACTAGCGGGCGGCACCCAGATATCACGCTCGTGGAGGAGCCGCACCTGCTTGTCGATCACCTCGCGCCGGTAGTCCTCGTGCCCGTACGGCGGACGGTCGAGGTAGAGGTTCTTCGGGTACACCGGCTGATCGTAGATGAGCTGGTACTGCTCGGTCGTGAGGTCCTTGAGCCAGTTGTCCCACTGCGCGCTTGCCCGGAACTTGCGCAGCGCCTCGACGTCGATGGTACCGGCCACCCACGAGGAGCCCGCGCTGTAGTCGTGCCTGCCGACGATCTGGCCACGGTAGTCGATCACCGCGGACCCGCCTCCGAAGGTATCGATCGGGATCGTCGACTCGGCGTCCAGGTAGTACGTGCCCACGTTGCAAGCGATCAGGTACAGGTTGTTGTCCAGGGCGCGGGCCCGGTTCTGGATCTCGAACAGCCCGTTGCCCACGTGCGGGTGCGGGTACGGGCCGCGGTAGACCACCTCGGCGCCGTTCATCGCCAGGCCGCGCGCGTTCTCCGGGTACGAGCCCTCGTTGGCCATGAGGAAGCCGAGCCGGCCGATGGCCGTGTCGGCGACCGGGTAGAACGCGTCGAGCGTGCGCCCGTAGAGCTCGATCCACCGGTCCCAGACATTGTGCGGCGTCACCGAGTGCTCGACCGGGAGCAGCGGAACAACCTTGTGATGGCGAAGGACAACCTCGCCATCCGGGTTCAGCACGAAGCCGACATTGAAGAACCGGCCAGGAAACTCCGGATGCAGTGCCTTGGCCTGCGCCATGATGAACGCGTCCCACTTCCGGGCCAGCTCGCCGAGGTAGTCCGTCTCCGGGCCGGGGATCTCGATCGCGCAGTTGCGGGCGAACTCCTCGTGATCGAGATCGAGCACCTCGTCGTTGAAGCCCTGCAGGCTGCCTTCGGGAATCGCGATGAGCCGGACGGGCAGGTCGAGGCTGGACAGCCACGAGGCGGCCTTGATCAGGTGCGAGATGTGCTCGAGGTTCGCGCGGATCTCGTCGCGGTGCCTGATGCCGCGCATCGTGGGCACCAGGCCGACGGCTTGATAGGGCTCGATCATGGGGGATCCCTTCGGCTGACAGGTGTCCCCATGCTCTCCTGCATAACGCTCAGGGCGCTACAGAACGCCGTCGAGGTGCGCGGTGTCGTTGAAGCCCCGTACGATCCACCGGTCCCCCGTCAGCACGAGCCGCGAGACCGAGGCGTTGTCCGCGCCGATGAACGCGAACGGCCTCGACGCGGCCGCCAGCGCAAGCGCCTGGCCGATGATGCCGCCGTGGGTGAACGCCGCGACTCGCTGGCCGGGATGGGCCGCCGCGATCCGCTCGATCGCGGCGCGGACACGGCCGACCAGTGCATCGGCGGGCTCGGCACCGGGGATCAGGTCCCAGCGCTCCTCGGCCAGCATCCGCTGGGCGACGGGATGACCCTCGGCCACGTTCTTCCTGAACACCCCGCCTTCCCAGTCGCCGAGGTGCACCTCGCGGAGACCGGCCTCGACGGCGGGCGTCAGGCCGAGCACTGCTGCCAGCGGCGCAGCTGTCTGCGCGGTGCGGCGCATCGTGGAGACGTAGATGGCGTCGATGCCGAGGTCCGCCAGGCGAGCGCCGACTCTGCGGGCCTGCTCCTGACCGTCGTCGGACAACGGCGGATCGCCCTGGCCGTCGATGAGATCGAACAGATTGCCGTCGACGTAAGCCTGCGACTGCCCGTGCCGGACAAGCAGCAGGTCAGTCGCGCCATCCGGCACCTGAAAAGGGCGCTGCCGGAACGCGGGCGGTTCTGACTCCGGACCGGGCACCTCGGCTTGCGTCACAGACAGAAGATACCGGTCAGCGCGATTGCGGCAGCTTGAAGGAGCTCTTCCTCGCGCCCGACGCCGACGGCGGCGGGACAACCGGCCCGATGTCACCGTCCGGCGCCTCGTCGAGGTCAATGATCACCGGCGCGTGGTCGCTCGGACCGGTGCCCTTGCGCGCCTGCCGGTCCACCCAGGCGGCCTTCACCCGGCTGGCGACCGATCCGGTGGCCAGGGCCAGGTCGATGCGCATGCCGAGATCCTGGTGGAACATCCCTGCGCGATAGTCCCAGTAGGTAAAGACCCGCCGGTCCGGCCACCGCTCGCGGACGACGTCGTGCAGGCCGGCCGACTGCAGGCTGGCCAGCGCGGCCCGCTCTGGCCCGGTCACGTGCGTCTGGCCGACGTAGGCAGCCGGGTCGAACACGTCGGCATCGGTGGGCGCGATGTTCATGTCGCCGCAGACAATCGTGGCGTCCGGCGCTTTGCGGACCGTCTCCTCCAGGCTGGCCAGCCAGGCCAGCTTGTACCGGTAGTGGTCGGAGTCTGGCTCGCGGCCATTCGGCACGTAGACCGAGTGCACCCGGATGCCGTCGCAGGTGGCGGCTATCGCGCGCGCCTCAGGATCGGGGAAGCCGGGTGCGCCCTCCAGGCCGGGGACAACATCGTCGAGGCCCACCCTGGACAAGATGGCGACGCCATTCCACCGGGCCTCGCCGTGCACGGCCATCTCGTAGCCGCGGCTGTCCAGATCGGCGCCGAGCAGGTCGGTGAAGGCCTCGTCCGAGAGCTTCGTCTCCTGCATGCACACCACGTCGGGCTGGCGCTCGTCGAGCCACGGCAGGAGCCTCGGCACGCGCTGCTTCACGGAATTAACGTTCCAGGTAGCGATCCGCATCGGGGCCAGACTAGTCGCCATCACCTGACGCCAGCATCCGCTGGGCGACGATGCGCATCCCGTCGGCCAGGTCCCGCGCGGACCTCATTCCGGCAGGATTGAGGTAGTACTTCGCGATCAGTCCGATGAAGAACGCCTGTATCACCGTGCCGGCGGCCTTGCTGGCTGCAGGATCTTGCCCGGCGCTCAACCCGAGGAACATTTCGGCCAGCCCGCTCTCCGCGAGGTCCTGGACGCTCGCCAGGAATGCCTGCAGTTGCGGGTTGTGCTGCGCCAGCGAGAGAAGCTCAAGCTGAGCGGTCCACAGCCCCCGGCTCGGGCCGGCAAACGACGCCAGCGTCTGTTGCATGATCAGCTCGAACCGCTCGAGCGGTGCGACCGCTTCACCCCCTTCCGCGGTGAGCAGTCTCTGCAGCTCATCGGCCCAGTCGCCGATCGACTCGAAGACCGCCTGGTTCATCAGCGCGTCCTTGGAGCCGAAGTGGTAGCCGATGGCGGCGAGGCTCACCCCCGACGCCGAAGCGATGTCCCGAGCAGTCGTCCGGGCGTAGCCCTTCTCGATCAGGCAGCGTTTCGCCCCTGCGAGGAGGTCCTCCCTGTTGCCCATGCCTGCAGCATACTCCTTTCTCATACAAACGTCTTGCACGTTCGTCTAAGACATGCGTACAGTTCTCGGTAGCCGGCCCCAGCAAGCGGGCCGCCAACGTGCGAGAGGGACGCCATGACCGAAAGCCAGGCACAACCAGCCCGCGCCGGGCGCCGCGAGTGGATCGGACTCACGGTTCTGCTGTTGCCGCTCCTGCTGGTCTCGATGGATGTTTCTGTTCTGTACTTCGCGGTCCCCTTCATCAGCAGGGACCTGCAGCCGAGCAGCTCGCAGCAGCTCTGGATCTTCGATGTCTACGGCTTCGTGCTGGCCGGGCTGCTGATCACGATGGGGTCGCTCGGCGATCGGATCGGCCGACGGCGGCTGCTCCTTATCGGAGCCGCGGCGTTCAGCCTTGCCTCGGTCGGGGCTGCCTACTCGCACGGTGCCGGCGAGCTCATCGCCGCCCGCGCTGTCCAGGGCGTCGCCGGGGCGACGCTGATGCCGTCGACGCTGGCCCTCATCCGGAACATGTTCCACGACGAGAAGCAGCGGCGCGTCGCCATCGGCATCTGGACCGGAGCCACGATGAGCGGAATCGCGCTCGGGCCGGTCCTGAGCGGAGTGCTGCTCGACCACTTCTGGTGGGGCTCGGTATTCCTCATCAACGTCCCGTTCATGGTCCTGCTGGTGCTGCTCGCGCCCGCGCTGGTCCCGGAGTTCCGGGCGCCGCAGCCGGGTCGGTTCGACATGCTCAGCTCTGTGCTGTCGCTCGGCGCGGTGCTGCCGGTCATCTACGGGATGCAGGAGATCGCGGCTGCCGGGGCGAGCCCCGAGCGGATCGGCTCGATCGCCGCGGGGATGGCGGTCGGTGCCGTGTTCGTGTGGCGGCAGGCCCGCAGTTCCGCGCCGATGCTCGAGCTGAACCTGTTCCGCAGCCGCGGCTTCTCAGGTGCGGTCGTGCTCAGCCTCGTGGCGATGTTCGCCGTCGTCGGGTTTGCCATCTTCGCGACCCAGTACCTGCAGTCGGTGCGGGGCATGAGCCCGCTGACTGCCGCCCTCTGGTCACTGGTGCCGTTGTGCGGAACCGGGACCGCCGTGCCACTCAGCCAGCTTCTCGTGCAGCGCGTTGACCGCGCCTATGTCGCTGCGGGCAGCCTGCTGGTCGCGGCGGCCGGGTACCTCGTGCTCACCCAGGTGCAGTCAGCGTCACCGCTGTGGCTGGTTCTGGTCGGAGCCAGCATTTACGCCGGCGGGGCGGTCGCAGCGATGACCATCGGCAGTGAGCTGATCATGGGCGCCGTGCCGCCGGACCGCGCCGGGGCGGCCGCAGCAGTGGTCGAGACCTCGGGGGAGTTCGGCGGCGCGCTGGGAATGGCGGTGCTGGGCAGCATCGGCGTCGCCGTCTACCGGTCAGACCTCGCAGCGAGCGCCCCTGCTCACCTGCCCCCGGCAGCGCTCAGCGCAGCGCGTTCCACGCTCGGCGGTGCGCTGAGCGTCGCGAGTGACCTGCCGTCCCGGCTGGGCGCAGACCTGGACGCAACAGCGCGGATGGCTTTCAGCCACGGGCTCGACACTGCTGCACTGGGGGCCGCCATCGCCATGATCGTCGCTGCGGCCAGCTGCGCCCGCTTCTTCCGCGGCCTCCGCGTCGTGCCGGAGGACGAGCACGCTGACGCGCTCCCAGCTATGCACAGCGACGCCGTTTTGCAGGCGCCCGCAGCCCGGTAGCCGGCGGCTAATCAACCCCCCAGAAGACGCGCCGCCAGAACCGCCGGCTCCGCACGAGGAGCGTCCACTTCCGCGTCGGCATCGGTGGTAGCGGGTTGTGCACGCACAGCCCGCCAGCGCCAGGTAGCAGGCAGGTCCCGTTGCAGTTGCCGAGACAGTGCCGACAGTGAGCGGCCATCGGCACTCACGCTAGCGTCTCCGCGGCGGCGGCGTGAGTGACCGATGGCCACCGGGACTCAGTCGACGAGTTCCTCCACCGGCTTAACCCCGGCAGTACCCCGTCGCAGCCGCCACACCAGCACGGCGGCATACCAGAGGGCCGCCACTGCCGCGCCGTAGCCGACCACCTTGTCGGCCGCGTGGAACGGGCCGGGAACCGACAGCACGAAGATGATCAGAGCAC
This sequence comes from Streptosporangiaceae bacterium, assembly GCA_035631375.1. GTDB lineage: Bacteria > Actinomycetota > Actinomycetes > Streptosporangiales > Streptosporangiaceae > JAJYUU01. Next base: position 11,695 of record DASQIW010000006.1, on the reverse strand, counting down.
TGTAGAGCAGCACGAAGATGATCACCGGCCACGCCCACCGGCCCAGCGAGAATGCGCCGGGAATGGAGTCGAGGGTCCGCCGCTTCCAGGCGTACCCGGCGGTGATGAGGAAGTAGATGATGTACGGGATGATCGCGGTCGCGCCGACCAGTGTGGCGAACGCGCTGGATTGCAGGTAGCCGTACCAGGTCACGCCGATGTCGACGACCGCGAACACCAGCAGGGCCACGATCGGCGTCTGGGTACGCATGTTCACCTTCCGCAGCGACCCGGAGAACGGCAGCATGTTGTCGCGCGCGAGGGAGTAAGCCAGCCGCGCTTGCGCTCCGGCCCCGACGACGAGGATCGCGAACATCGAGAAGATGACGAAAGCGACGAACACCTTGACCACCCATGACGGCAGCCAGTAGCCCGCGATCGTCAGCAGCGGGAGCGCCGACGTTTCCACGGCCTTGAGATCGGGGATCGCGACGGTGAACCCGATCAGCGCGATCATGCCGAGCACCGCGGACCCGGCGACCGCCCAGATGACCCCGCGCGGCACCGACCGGACCGGGTTGACCGCATCCTCCGACATGTCCGCGGCCAGCTCGAAGCCAACCAGGGTGAACGCGCCGAGCAGGCCCGCCAGGGCGAAGGCGTAGATGGTCGGGTTGTGCAGCGTGGACGTGGTGCTGGTGAGGATGCCCGCCCCGTACGGTGTCGGCTTGGCCTTCACTCCCCACAGGATGAACAGCAGTACGCCGAACACCACGGTGCCGATGATCTCGGTGAACACGGCCACGTTGTTCACCCTGGCCACCACCTGGATGCTGATGATGTTGATGATCACCGGCAGCAGCATGAGGATCAGCGCGACGACGAAGACCAGCCTGGCCGACGGGTTGCTGACATTGAACTCGCTCAGCAGCAGCGGCGAGGCGACGCCGAGCATGATCGCCCCGCCGCCCACGCTCATGTACAGCAGCCCGGCGAAGCCCACGAACCAGCCGTAGCTGGAGTTCACCAGCCGCGAGCTCCACTGGTAGGCATACCCGGCGAGCGGGATCCGGGTGCCGAGCTCGGCGACCACCAGCGCGATCATCAGGTTGCCGACACCGACGATCGGCCAGGTCCAGATCGACGCCGGGCCCCAGTACGACAGGCCGAAGGCGTAGTTCAGGAAGATTCCTGTCGTGATCGAGATGATCGAGAACGCGATCGCGAACATCGAGAAGAAGCGCAGCGATCTGCGCAGCTCCGGCCGGTAGCCGGCCCGGGCGACGATCTCCTCCGCCGCGTCCCGGCCTGCTGCGGCGACGGTCCCCGGCGATTCCTGCATGCTCATGAGCGGACCCTTCTCCTACTTGGCGTGGTGAGCCAGACGGGACTGAACTGCCGCGAAACCTGAATCGGTGGCCGTGAGGGCCATCTCGAGATCTGTCCCGGTCATCGCGGCCGAGATGAACCAGTTGTGCCGCGGGTGCAGGTAAGCGCCGGCCCGCGCGGCGGCAGCGGCGAATACGCTTCCGAGTTCGTGATCGCGGTCGCCGGCGAAGCTGAGGTAGGGCATCGCAGCCGGGCCGGTGTACCGGATGTCGAGGCCGCGCGAGGCCGCCTGCGCGATGATCCCGTCACGCAGGGCTGACCCTTGTGCCGCCATGGCCTCGATCGCGTTCTCCTCGTGCAGCGCGCCGATCGTGGCCACGGCCGCCGCCATGGCAACGGCGGAGAACCAGAACGACCCCGTTACGAAAATGCTGGCCGCCGCCTTGCGGAACGCTGCAGATCCCAGCACCGCCGCCAGCGGGTGGCCGTTGGCGATCGCCTTGCTCCACGCTGACAGGTCGGGCTGCACCCCGATCGGCTCCCAGCTCGAGCCCAGGTGCAGCCGGAAACCGCAGCGAACGTCGTCGAGAATCAGCGCCGCGCCGGCCTGCGTGCAGAGCTCCCGCACCCCGCGGGCGAACGAGGGCTCGGCCAGCTCCTGATCGAAACCTGCGTCGTGCCGGAACGGGCTGACCATGATGCCGGCGAGGTCGTCTCCGGCCTCCGCGACCGCGGCCCGAACGGACTCCAGGTCGTTGTAGGTGAAGTGGCCGACGTTCGCCCGGTCCTCTGGGGTGACGCCGGACTGTCGCGGCGTGCACCAGGGCGCTGCACCGTGGTACGCGCCCCGCGCCACGAGGATGCGCCGCCTGCCCGTGTGCGCACGCGCGATCGTGCAGCACATCGTCGTCGCGTCGGTGCCGTTCTTGGCGAACATCGCCCAGTCGGCGTGCTGCACCGTGCCCACGAGCAGCTCGGCCAGCTCGACCATCACCTCCCCTGGCCCGTTCTGGCAGTCGCCGAGCGCCGCCTGCGCCCTGGCCGCCTCCTCGACCGCCGGATGCCGGTGACCGAGCACAACCGGTCCGTAGCTGCACATCAGGTCCACGTATTCGTTGCCGTCCACGTCCCACACGCGGGCGCCGAGCCCGGCGCGGAGGAACTGCGGGTACTCGGCTGGCAGCGGGCCCGCGGCCTGGTGCCCGTACATCCCGCCGGGGATGACCGCCGCGGCGCGGCGGCGCAGGGCAGAGTCGGCCTGCCGAGGCCGGTGGTCATGCTCCGTGGCCGGGATGAGCTGATCCGTCATGCCGCTGATTCCCCTTCGCCGATCCTGCACTGGTGGATCCGGTCCGCGACCTCGGTGTTCACGGTCCGCAGCAGCGCGACAGCCTGGCCTATGCCGGTCAGGCCAGCGTCCGACCCGAGACCCGTCGCCGCCAGCGAGCCGCAGGCCACGCCGAGCCAGGCGGCGTCGGCCGGATCGGAGCCGAGCAGCAGCCCGGTCAGCAGGCCCGCGGTGAACGCGTCACCGCAGCCGGTGGTGTCCACCACCGGCACCTCGATGGCCGGGATGTGCGCGAGCGCGCCGGTCGCGTCAGTGACAAGACAGCCGTCCGCGCCGAGCGTCACCGCAACACCGCCAGCGCCGAGTGCCAGCACGTCCGCGACCGCCCTGTCCACATCGCTGCGCCCGGTCAGCGCCAGCAGCTGATCGGAGTTAGGGCAGAACCAGTCCGCTCCCCCGAGCGCGGCGCCAATCCGCTCCAGGTCGCGGGCGCTGCCCGGGTGCAGCACATCGACGACGACCAGTGCCCCGGCGGCACGAGCGGCCGCGACCAGGCCCGCGAGGTCGTCCGGGCTGAACCCGGCCAGGGCGTCCGGCCCGCCCAGCACGACAGCGCGATAGCCCGCCAGCTGTTCCAGGTCGAGGTCGGAAAGCGAGAACAGCCGGGTCGCTCCCGGCACGTGCAACGCGGGCCGCTCACCGTTGGACCGGATCGGCAGGATCGTCGCGGACGTCTGCGCGCCCGGCTTGCGTACGACGCCGGACGTGTCGACGCCGTAGCCAGCCATCGCCGCGAGCACCATGTCGCCCAGCAGGTCGGTGCCGACCGCGCCGAAGGTGGCGACCGGCCATCCGAGCCTGGCCAGGTCGACGGCGGTCCCCGCGGCCGTTCCCGCTGCGGTCGCCCGGATCTCGGTGAGCCGCGAGCTGGCCTGGCCAGGCGGGATGGCCTCAACGGGCCGGCCGAGCACGTCGAGAATGTGCGGGCCGATCACCGCGACCCGAGCCGTTAAGGGAACGGGGTTCACTGGGTTCGCCGCCGTTCCCCGTATCGCCGCCGCCGGGCCTCGGCCGACACCTCATCCAGCTCGGCCTGCGACAGGATGCGCGGCTCGCCGTGGGCTCGGGCCAGCCGGTACACCCTTGCCAGCCACTCCAGCAGAAGGGCCCGGTCGTAGGCGGCCGCCAGCGTGGCGCCGTAACAGATCGCTCCGTGGTTCTGCAGGATCGCGGCGTGGCGGCCCTTCAGAGCAGCGACCGCTGCGTCAGCCAGGCCCGCCGACCCGAACCGCGTGTAAGGCGCCACCCGCACCGGGCCGCCGAGGCTGGTGATCGCATAGTGCACCGCTGGAAGCTCCTCGCAGGTGGCCGACAGCGCCACCACCTCGGCGGAATGCGTGTGCACGACGGCTCCGGCGGCGGTGGCCGCATAGACCGCCAGGTGCATGGGCAGCTCGCTGGACGGCGTCTCGGCTGCCTCGACCTCGCTGCCCTCCTGCGTCATGACGCAGATGTCGTCGGCGGTCAGCTCGTCATAGCCGATTCCGGATGGCGTGATCGCGATGTCCTCGCCGACTCGCACGCTCAGGTTGCCGGCCGCGCCGACGGCCAGCCCGTCCGCGAGAAGCCGCGCGGAGTAGCGGACGAGCTCCTCGCGGGCCGCCGGCAGTCCCCCCTCGGTGCCCATATACTGGGATGTTAGACGGATGTCCGATAAAAATACAGGCCTCGGGTGCAACAGATTGATGCTGCGCCGGTGACGGCCATCAACGTCAGAACGGGAGCGGGATGCCGAAGATCGTGGACTGGGACGAGCGGCGCGACGAGATCCTGTCCGCCACGTGGCGCGTCATCGCCAGGGACGGCATCACCGGCGCGACAATCCGTGCGATCGCCAGGGAGGCTCATTGCTCGGCGGGGATACTCGCCCACTACTTCGACGACAAGGAGGACATCCTCGGATCCGCTCTGCTGCTATCCCACCGCAGAGTCGGAGCGCGGATGACCGCCGCTGCCGACGGGCTGACCGGGCTCGACGCCCTGCGAGCCGTCATGCTGGAGGCACTGCCGCTGGATGAGCGGCGCGACCTGGAAGCCCAGATCGAGATCAGCTTCTGGGGTCGCGCACTGGGCAATGTGCGGCTGCGCGAGCTGCAGCACTCGGAGTTCGAGCGCTTCTGCCACCGGCTGCACAGCCATCTGCTGGAGGCAGCCCGGCAGGGCCAGCTTGCCGACGACTGCGATCCAGCCCTGGCAACCCACCAGCTCGTCGTGCTCATCGACGGGCTCAGCGCCCAGCGCGTGCTCTATCCCGACCGGGTGACGCCGCAGCGCCAGGTGGAAATGCTGGACCGGCTGATGGGCAGCTTCCAGCCAGCGGAGACGCGCGAGACTGTCAGCCCGTGACTCGCCATGCCCGTCGTGCCCGTCAGCCACGAGCGCTCGATGGCGCCCCGCCCTCGAGTGCTGCGTAGCGCGCACGCAGCCGGTCCCAGTCGTCCGAGCCAACCCGCCGGAACAGCGCGGCGGGCCCCGCCTCGTCTTCCTGCGCCGCACTGCCGCGGCCGGACGCCCCGCCATCGCTGCCCGGCGTGGCGTGCGCCAGCGACCCGAGCGCCTGATCGCACGCGGCCACGACCGGCCCGAGCAGCAGCGCGGGGAAGATCGCGATGCGGTATCCCCAGCTGTCCAGCTCGGCCACCGACACCTCGGGTGACCGCCCGCCGGGAACAACGTTGAACAGGCACGGTCCGCCGACTGCCGCGGGAATCTCGGCGATCTCCTCGACCGTCTGCGGCGCCTCCACGAACGCAACGTCCGCGCCCGCGGCCAGCGCGGCGCGGGCTCGCCCGATCGCTTCCTCCTGGCCTGCCACCGCCCGTGCGTCCGTCCTCGCGATCACGAGCAGCTCGGGATCCGGCCGCGACTCGACCGCGGCACGGATCTTCCGCAGCCAGGCGTCCCGGTCGGTAATCTCCTTGCCGGCCAGGTGACCGCATCGCTTCGGGAACGTCTGATCCTCGATGTGCAGCGCTGCGACCCCAGCGCGGGCGTAGGCCTGCACGGTGCGCACGACGTTGAGCTCGTTGCCGTAGCCGGTGTCGGCGTCGGCGATCACCGGGATGCCGGCCGCCTCGCTCATCCTCGCCGCGTTGGCGGCCATCTCGGTCATGGTGAGCAGCCCGTAGTCCGGGTACCCGTGCGCGACCGACGTGCCGGCCCCGGTCATGTAGACGGCAGGGAACCCGTGCTGCGCCACAAGGTGCGCGGTGAGGCCGTCGTACGCGCCCGGCGCGAGAACGATCGGCCCGGCGCTGATCGCGGCGCGGAGACTGCTGGGCATCGGCTTCTCCTCCGGTAGGGGCTGCGGGTGGCAGCACCGTACCGGCCGAGACTTCGAGCAGCCAGCTGCGCTACGTCAGGAACCGAGCACCAGGACGACCGCGGCGGCCAGGATCTCGATCAGCGCACCGAGGAGTCGTGGGGCTGGGCGGCCATCCTCTCGTCGACCGGGGTCTTCTGGTCTTCTTCCGGAATGATGATCCAGGCCACCAGGTAGGCCAGGAGGCCTGCGCCGCCCGTCAGCAGGGCGATGGCGGCCACGATCACCCGAACCAGGGTCACGTCCGTGCCCAGGTAATCGGCGATTCCAGCGCAGACCCCGGCCACCATGCGGCCGTCACGCTTGCGTACCAGGACCTTGGTTCCGCTTCCCGAGTTCATTGCAGCCCCCTCCGGTCGGCACAGCAAGGCCGCCGTCGGCAGCTCAGCCGACCCTGGTTCTCAGCTTACGCAGGTCAGATCGAGGCCATGAGGTCGGGCATCGTGGCGGCGGGTTAGCGTGACCACTGTGAAGGGCCGTGCAGAGCGCTCCATGTCCTTCGGCACGATCGCTGACGACTACGACCGGCTCCGGCCAGCTCCCCCGGCTGAGGCTGTCGACTGGCTGCTGCCGCGTCGACGCGACGTTGTCGTCGATCTCGGCGCGGGCACGGGGCTACTAAGCCGGGCGATCGTGCCGATGGCTGGCCGGGTGATCGCAGTCGAGCCAGACGACCGGATGCGCGCGGTGCTGGCGTCGCGCTCCGCCGGCGTGCAGGCACTGCCCGGCCGTGGTGAGGCAATCCCGCTACCCGACGCCAGCGCCGACGCCGTCGTCGTCTCGTCGGCGTGGCACTGGATGGACCCGGAGCGGGCAGTGCCGGAGATCGCGCGAGTCCTGCGGGACGACGGCCGGCTCGGCATGATCTGGACCGGGAGAGAGCCCACTTCGTGGCTGCGCGCCAGCGAGTGGTTTGCCGCCGACGACCGTGACCTGGGTGCACGCACTGCATCAGAACGACACGTCGTCCTCCCCGATGCCAGTACCTTCCGGAAAATCGAGACGGCGACGTTTCGGTTTATGCGGACCATGCCAATCCCTGAGCTCGTCGAATGGCTGACGACATACAGCCGGGTCATCACCGCGAGCGACGCCGTGAAGGTGGCCGGCCGCGCCCGTGCGAACGCAGCCCTCCACGAGCAGTTCCCTGGCGCGACCGAGGTTGAGGTGCCGATGCGCTCCTTCTGCTGGCGGGCCGACCGCGAGCCTCGCGAGGCTAGTTCTCCAGGGGCAGCATCTCGGTGACGAACTCGTCGATGAACCGCTCGAGGCTGCCGCCTGGGGTGGCGGACCGCACGACGAACTTGCTGAGCCCGGCCTCGATGTAAGCCTCGATCCTGGTGCGCGCTTCGGCCCAGGTCGATGGCAGCAGCGCTGCCGGGTCCACACCTGGCCGCCGCCGCTCGACCGAGCGTACGAACTCCGGCGTCAGCTCGCCCACCGCGAGGCTGATGCCGTAATGGTCGTCCTCGATCACCCGGCCGGCGGCCTCAGCGGCCGCCTCGATCTGCTGTCGCGCGGCGCCCGCCTCGGCCGGCGTCAGGAAGCTGCCCAGCCAGCCGTCACCGAACCGGCCGACCCGTCGCAGGCCATCCGGCGCACTGCCGCCGAGCCAGATGTCGAGCGGCTTGACCGGCAGCGGCCCGACGCTCGCATCGGCCACTTCGAAGAACCGGCCGGAGAACGAGACGCTCTCCTGCGCCAGCAGCAGCCTCAGCAGCTCGAGGGATTCGTCGAAGACTGCCGCGCGGGGACCGGGCACTGGGAACGCCGCGGCCTCTGGCCCGCGGGCGGGGCGAAGCCCGAACACCGGCAGTACGCGCCGGGGAGCGAGTGCGGCGAGCGAGGCTAGCTCCTTCGCCACCAGCACGGGATGCCGGCCTGGCAGCACCGCCACACCGGTGCCGACCTTGAGCCGGCTCGTCCGCGCGAGTGCATACGTCATGCCGATCAGCGGCTCGACCAGGTTGCCATACACGATCTCGCTGAGCCAGAGCGAGTCGACACCGGCGGCTTCCAGCTGATCTGTCGCAGCAGCGAGCCCGTCCGGCGTCGCGTAGGGCCCCAGGCTGATGCCGATCCGTACCTTCATGACTCAATCCGATCACACGGCCGGGCTGCTCGGACACCCGGCGATCGCGCCATGTATCTTGATATCAAGAAAAACTGGAGGCGCCGTGATTCATCATGTGCAGCTGGCATGCCCGGCAGGATCCGAGGATGCCTCGCGCGCGTTCTACTCCGGCGTGCTCGGGCTTGCCGAGATCGACAAGCCGCCTGCGCTGGCCCGGCGAGGCGGCTGCTGGTTCCGCGGCCACGGTATCGAGGTGCATCTCGGCGTCGAGGCCGACTTCCGGCCCGCGCGCAAGGCCCATCCAGGGCTGCTGGTTTCCGGGCTTGATAGTTGGGCTGCCCGGCTGTCCTCCGCGGGCTACCCAGTCAGCTTCGACGACGAATTCCCCGGCATGCGCCGCTTCTACTCGGCCGACCCGCACGGCAACCGGCTCGAATTCCTCGAGCCAGTTGCCCACACTGCTCAGCTCAGCGGCCTGAGGCCACCCGCGGTGAGCAGGTAGCTGACCCCAGAGAGCTCGGGATCGGTGACGAGATCGACGACTGCCTGGCCAACCTGGTCGACCGTCAGGGCCGGGCCCCGGCTCGCAGCGAACTCCTCGACCGTCTGGCCGGCGCGGGCAGCGTAGGCGGCGACCGCCGCGGCGCCGAGTTCAGTAGCGGGAGTCAGCTGGGGCAGTACGGACACGAACCGGATGCCAAGCTCCTGGAGCTCCGACTCGGCCGCGGCGTATGCCGCGATGAACCGGATCGTGCCCTTCGCTCCGGCATAACCGCCACTCAACGGAGAGCCGGCCACCGCCGCGCCGCTCGACATGGCGACGACCACGCTGCCCGGTGCCAGCGGCCGCAGCAGCGCCTCCCGGCTCCAGTGGAAAGCGTGCCGGACGTCCACGTCCCACGTCCGGCTGAAGGATTCCCAGGTGTGCTGGTGCAGCGGACGCGACAGTGGCGCGGCGCCCGCGTTGAGCACCAGCACCGTCGGGGTTACCTCATCGATGAGCCGACCCGCGACGACGGGGTCAGTGACGTCGGCCGCAACGGGAGTAAACGAGCCGCCGATCTCTCGCGTCAGCTCGGCTAGGCGGTCGTGGTCGCGCGCGACACCGGTCACCGAGGCCCCTTCCCGGGCGAGAGCGGTGGCGATACCGCGGCCGAAGCCCCGGCTGGCGCCCGTTACCAGAGCTGTGGAACCCGCTAGGCGTGACATGTCTGCCTCCATGGATGCTGGACTGGATTGCGGTACACGATCAGCGCGGGCTCTCCGCGCTCGCTGGTACTGATCCGCCGGGATCGCGGAATTCACCGCTCCGGCGGCGATGACTTCTGGCCCCGGCTGGGATCTACCTAGTGAGGGCGTCTGCTCGCCCAGAGGTTTGGGGCAGGGGGTAGGACATGTCGGACGCAACCGGCACAGTGCCAGGCAGCGAGGAGTTCGCCGAGCTGGCCGCGCCGTACCGGCGGGAGCTTCTGGCCCACTGCTACCGGATGCTGGGCTCCGTCGACGACGCCGAAGACCAGGTGCAGGAGACGCTGCTCCGGGCCTGGCGCTCCTACGCCGACTTCGAGGGCCGGTCGTCGATGCGCACCTGGCTGCACAGGATTGCGACGAACTCGTGCCTGCGCGCTCTGGAGACGCGGGCGCGCCGACCGCTGCCATCCGGTCTCGGCGGCCCCGCCCCGGACCCGGACGCGCCGCTGCCGACCGATGGCGTCGACCTCCCGTGGCTGCAGCCCATGCCTGACTCGCTGGTCAGCTCGCCCGCCTCCGACCCCGCGTCGGTGGTGGCGTCCCGGATGAGCCTGCGGCTCGCCCTGATCGCCGCATTGCAGTACCTGCCGCCGCGGCAGCGAGCCGTGCTGATCCTGCGGGACGTGCTTGGCTGGCGTGCCGCGGAGGTAGCCGACCAGATCGGCGCGTCAACCGCCGCGGTGAACAGCGCGCTGCAGCGGGCCCGGGCGCAGCTCACGGCCCTGGCGCCCGCTGAATCCGACATCCGCGAGCCGGACGACCCGGAAGTCGCCGCCCTGCTGGCGCGGTATGCGGCCGCCTTCGAGTCGGCCGACGTCGCCGGCCTTGCCGCGCTGCTGAGCGCCGATGCTGTTCTCGAGATGCCGCCCATGGACTTCTGGTTCGCAGGGCGCGACCTGATCGCCAGGTTCCTCGCGAGGCGCGTGCTGGTCCGGCCCGGAGACTTCCGGTTTGCGCCAGTCGGCGGCGCGAACGGACAGCCAGCCCTCGCCGCGTACCAGCGCGACGCCGACGGCAGGTTCCTCGCGCACGCGATCCAGGTGTTCGAGATCACCGGCGGCGCAATCTCAGGAATCGTGTCGTTCAACGACGCGTCGCTGTTCCGGGCGTTCGGGCTGCCGGGCAGCTACCCGCTGCCATGACCTCGCCAGCGGCCGGCAGCGACCTGCTGGTGCAGGCCATCGGTTATGCGCTCCGCAGCGTCGAGGCGGTGACTCCGACCCAGCTCGCCAGGCCGACGCCGTGCGCTGACTGGGACCTGTCCATGCTGCTGCTGCATAGCTGCGAGTCGCTGGCGGCCCTGGGCGAGGGCGTGCAGCTCGGCCGCGTTCACCAGGCGGCCGCCGACCAAGACGCGACGCACGCGAACGAGGCGCGTCTGTTCATCCACAGGGCCAGTGGCCTGCTGGACCGTTGGCCGCGGTTCTGGAGGCCCTGGATCTGCGTCGGCGAACACCGGCTCGCCTTGACCGATTTCGCCGCGGCCGGAGCACTGGAGGTTGCCGTGCACGGCTGGGATGTCGCCCGTGCGTGCGGACAACGCCGGCCTATCCCGGCGCCGCTGGCGGAACGACTGCTCGCGATCGCACCGCTCTTCGTGACCGACGCCGACCGGGCATCGCCGCAGGGCCTCGGGACACCAGCAGCGCCCTTGTTCGGCCCCCCGGTTGAGGTGTCGCCGGCCGCCAGCGCCAGCGACCAGCTCGCCGCGTTCCTCGGCCGGACGTGGGCGCGCGGGCAGCCGGAATAGTGTGGCGCGCTCGCCTGTTGCCAGCGGCATGACGACAGAGTCAGACGCGCCTGAGGATGTCCAGTTCTGGTTCGACCCCGTGTGCCCGTGGGCCTGGATCACCTCCCGGTGGATTCTCGAGGTCGAGAAGGTACGGCCGGTTCGCCCCGACTGGCGGATCATGTCGCTCGCCTACCTCAACCTCACCCAGCACGAGGGCAAGGACCTGAGTCCCGAGTACCTGGAGCGGATGGGCCGCGCGTGGGCGCCGGTCCGCGTGTGCGCGGCCGCGGCCCAGCACTCCGGGCCGCGGATTCTTGGCCCGCTGTACACCGCGCTTGGCACCCGCTTCCACAACCAGGGGCGCCGCGGGGACGCCGCGGTGCTGCCTGAGGCCATCGCCGAGGTCGGGTTGCCCGCATCGATCGCCGACGCTGCCACGAGCACCGACTTCGATGACGCGATCAAGAAGTCACACCACGAGGCGTTCGACGAGGTCGGGCTCGACGTCGGAACGCCGGTCGTCCGGATTCGCGGCAAGGCGCTGTTCGGCCCTGTCATCACGCCAGCCCCGAAGGGCGAAGCGGCCGGACGGCTGTGGGACGGCCTGGCGCTAGTTTCCGAAGCGGACGGCTTCTTCGAGCTGAAGCGGACCCGTGACCG
>DASQIW010000005.1:0-33178 GCA_035631375.1 Streptosporangiaceae bacterium | reverse complement strand
CCGGAGGCAGTAGCCAGGCAGATCTGCCTACGGCTGCTCTCCGCGGCGCCGCGGACGAAGGCGCAGTTGGCGGATGCGCTCCGCCGCCGCGGCGTACCGGACGACGCGGCGGCGAACGTGCTGGAGCGCTTCGCCGAGGTGAAGCTCATCGACGACGAGCTGTTTGCCCGCGCCTGGGTGGAATCCCGCCACCACGGCCGGGGCCTGGCTGGACGGGCGCTTGGCGCCGAGCTTCGCCAGCGCGGCGTGGCCTCAGGCGACATCGAGACCGCGCTCAGTCAGCTGGATCCGGGGCAGGAGGTGGCGACCGCGCGCGAGCTGGTCGACCGACGGCTGCCGGGCACGGCAGGAATGGCGGTTCCGGCAAGGATGCGACGGCTTACCGGTGTGCTGGCACGGAAGGGCTACCCGCCGGGACTGGCATATCGCGTCGTTCGCGAGGCGCTGGAGCGCGAAGCCGCGGGCGGCAGCGCTGCTGCCTTTGATCTGGCTCATTTGGCTGAGCCAGCCGACGACGAACTGCCTGCTGAGGCTTGGGATGCCTAGCCGATCCACCGTCCAAGATCATCTGCACGTGCTTGCTCAAATCGTTATAAGCGCTTAGCCTCACGGCAGCGAGGTTTTTTGCTCTAGGCAACGAAGTTCGGCGCGTAAGGGCGTTCAGATAGGCATGGCGGGATGGCAGTCGGCGACGGTCGGCTTCCGGAGCGCCAGCTGACGTTAGACGATCGAGCGATCGGGCGCGGCGTCCGGTCCCGGCAAGCGGCGACTGCAGGACCGCCGGCCGGGCGAGGGTGGCAGCCTGGCGAAGGGAGGCTGTAGACCGAGTTCCCGAGCTCGCGATCACCGCCAGCCGGTTGGCCACGGCGGTGGCGTTCGGCGAGGCGGGCGACGGGCCAGGGTGGCGATGCGGTGGCTCGCTACCCCACGATTTCGGTCCTCCGCTTGCGCAATGCGCCGCGCGATCTCGGCAGACTGCGCAATGCCGAAAGTGCGCAGCCCCAGCTTCGCGGCCGAGCTGCCTGACACGCGTGTGCGTGCGCGTCCGAGCCAGGAATCCGCCGCCGGAGCAGGACCCCTCGCTGCAGGCTTCGTGCCTGCTGTCGGCCGACGACCCCCGTCGGCCCGGGTGGAGAGGGGCGACCTTGAATAGCAGCGGGGCTGTGCTGGCACTAGCGATCGTGGGTTGCCTGGCCGCGATCGGCGCACTGGCCGTTCTGGTCGTCGTTCTCCGTCGCGTCGGCCTGCCCGGATCAACTCAGGCCAATGTCACCACCGACGAACTTTCCCCGGCAGAGACGGCCCGGCTGAAGGCCGCCGCGGACACCTACGCCGCCGAGTTGCGGACCAGGGCCGAGCGCGACGCGGCAGATATCGTCAGCAAGGCCGAGAGCGCCGTCGCGAAGACTCGCGAGGAAGCAGGGTCTGAGGCCGCCCAGGCCAGGGAGGAAGCCCGCGCGGCCAGGGAAGAAGCCCGCGCGGCCAAGGAGGACGCGCAGTCTTTCAAGGAAGAGACGAGGCGCCTGCGCGCAGACCTCGAGCGGCGCGAGGATCGCCTCGGCGAGCGCGAGCAGCGGGTCGACGAGCTGGCGAAGAGGGCTGAGCAGAGGGCAGCGGACCTTGATGCTCGCAGCGCCGAACTGGACAAGCTGGGCGCCGAGCACCGTCTCGAACTTGAGCGCATCGCGGGCCTGTCCGGTGACCAGGCCAAGGGCGAGCTGGTAGCGGCGATCGAGAACCAGGCCAAGCGGGACGCCGCGCGCATTGTCCGGGATATCGAGTCCGAGGCTCAGCGCGACGGCAATAAGCGAGCACGGAAGATTGTCACGCTCGCTATCCAGCGGATCGCGAGCGAGCAGACCAGTGAGTCCGTGGTCTCTGTCCTGCATCTGCCCGGCGACGAGATGAAGGGCCGGATCATCGGCCGGGAGGGCCGCAACATCCGCGCCTTCGAGTCCGTCACGGGGGTGAACCTGATCATCGACGACACCCCCGAGGCCGTGCTGCTGTCGTGCTTCGACCCGGTGCGCCGGGAAGTCGGCCGGCTGACGCTGGAGCGGCTGGTTCTCGACGGGAGGATTCACCCGCAGCGCATCGAGGAGTCCTACGAGCGCAGCAAGGCGGAGATCGAGGCCCTGTGCGTGCGGGCCGGCGAGGACGCGCTCATCGAAGTCGGCATCACCGACATGCACCCCGAGCTGACAAACCTGCTCGGACGGCTGCGCTACCGCACGTCCTACGGCCAGAACGTGCTCAAGCATCTGATCGAGTCGGCCCACATCGCCGGCATGATGGCCAGCGAGCTGGGCCTGGATCCCGTGCTGCTCAAGCGCTGCACGCTCCTCCACGACATCGGCAAGGCGCTGACCCACGAGGTCCAGGGCAGCCACGCACTCATCGGCGCCGAGATCGCCCGCAAATACGGGGAACCCGAGGACGTCGTTCACGCCGTTGAGGCGCATCACAACGAGGTTGAGGTTCGCACCGTCGAGGCCGTCCTCACCCAGGCCGCCGATGCCATCAGCGGCAGCCGTCCCGGCGCGCGCCGCGAGTCCCTCGAGGCGTACGTCCAGCGGCTGGAGCGCCTCGAGGCCATCGCGAACGCCCAGGAGGGCGTCGAGAAGGTATTCGCCATGCAAGCCGGCCGCGAGATCCGCATCATGGTCAAGCCCGGCGACGTTGACGACATCCAGGCCCAGGTCATCGCCCACGACGTGGCCAAGCGGGTTGAGGACGAGCTGACCTACCCCGGCCAGATCCGCGTCACCGTGATCCGCGAATCGCGCGCGATCGAGTTCGCCCGCTAGCTGACGGCGCCAGCGCGCCCCCAGGGTTCAGCGGGCGCCCTGTCCGCCCTTGCCGGACTCCGCCGGGACTGTGAGGGCGATCGCCGGGATGCCGGGCGGCGTGAAGCCGAGGACCTGGCCGTAGAAGGACAACTCCGCCTCGTAGGCCGTGGTGATGGTCTCCGCCTTACGGAAGCCGTGCGACTCTCCCTCGAAGGGGACATAGGCATATGGGATCCCGTGGGCAGCCAGATCAGCGGCGATGTTCTCCGACTGGGCGGGCGGCACGACCGGGTCGTCGAGTCCCTGCAGCAACAGGATCGGGCACGTCGCATCGTTGACGTGGCCGATGGGCGCGCGCTCCTCATACCGGTTCTCGTAGCCCGGCAGCGGTCCGATGAGGCCGTCGAGGTACCGCGACTCAAAGTCGTGCGTCATCTGGGCGAAGCCGCGCAGGTCGGATACCCCGAAGTACGACGTGGCAGCGCTGAAGACCCGCCCCCGCCATGTCCCGGTGGTGACGGCCGCCAGCGTGGTCCAGCCGCCCGCCGATCCGCCGCAGATCGCCAGCCGGGCGGGGTCCGCGCCCGCCGACTCGGCCACCCAGCGGGCCGCTGCGATCGCGTCGTGTACGTCGACGACGCCCCACTCGCGACGCAGCCGTTCCCTGTATTGCCGGCCATAGCCGGTGGACCCGCCGTAGTTCACGTCGATGATGCCGATGCCGCGGCTGGTGAAGTATGCCTTGACCAGGTCCAGCACGGCGGTGGCCCGGCTGGTCGGGCCGCCGTGGACCCAGACGACGTAGGGCGGCCGCTCGCCTTCCGGTCCGGCCACCTCGGGGTTCGTCGGGGGGTAGAGCAGCGCGTGCACGATCTGTCCGTACGGCCCCTCGAAGTCCACGTGCTGCGGGACCGGCAGGTAGGACGCGTCGGGCAGGTCATCGGGCCCGCGCTGCAGCACATCGGTCTTGGCCGTGGCCGCGTTAATCCGGACGACGGCCGGCCGGCTCGTCGGGCCGCCGGCTATCGCCACGATCGAATCACCGTCCGCCGACAGGGTGGCCACGCCGTGCTTCGGCGTGAACTCCGCGAACGGGGTGTCCAGGTCCTTCAGCTCGAAGGACTCAGGGTCCAGGATGGCGAGGCGGACCGGCCCCGCGCCATGGGTGACCGCCAGCCTGCCGTCGCCGAGCAGCGCGAACGGCCTGGCGCCCAGCAGCCAGAGCGGGCCGGCGAACTCCTCCTCGGCCGGGTAGAGCGCCAGCGGTGGCTCGCCGGTGAGGCCCACCTGGTAGATGTTCCACCAGCCGGTCCAGTCAGTGGCCACGTACAGGCTGGTGTTGTCGCGCCACAGCGGAGCCAGCACCGACTCGCGCTGGCCGCCCATGAGGTGCCGGCCGTTGCCGGGCTTTCCGTCCTGGATCGCGGCAACCCGAAGCTCCGTACCGTCCCAGGGCATGCGCGGATGGCTCCAGCTGATCCACGCCAGCCATTTGCCGTCGGGCGACGGCGTCGGGAAGGCGAAGAAGTCGGCCCCGTCGACCAGGACGCGGACCGCCTCGGGGTTATCGGCAGCGGAGCCGTCGAGCGGGACGGCGACGATCGACCGCCGCACCTTGCCGTCCTCGTGCTGCTCGCGGACGCACCAGACCTCCGTACGGTCCGGCGACAGCGAGAAGTCCGCGTACCTGAGGGCTCCCGTCGAGAGCGTGCCCTGGCCCGCCGTGGCCGGCACGCGAGTCGGGTCCGGCGTGAGCGGCTGCGGAACCACCGGTGCTTTCCCCGGCCCGCCGACGGCAGGTACCAGGTAGAGCCTCTGGTCAGCGAAATTGGCAAACACCAGGAGGTGCCCGCGCGGCGACTGCGCGGGCCGCTCGCCGGACTTCCCGGCTACCGCAGCCCTGGGGATCGGTAGGTAGGACAGCCCCCCATACTCGTGCACCCGGGTCCTGGCGTTCCACGGCGCAGGCAGCAGCGCGGTCAGCTTGCCGCCGGAACTGTGGACGATGGTGGTGCGGCCGCCCTCCTCTGGCAGGAGCTGCTCCCACCAGACGCTGCCGCCGAGCACGATGGGAAAGCTGCCGGGCGCCTCAGCTCTGGCGAGATCCGCCGCGGTAATCGGGGACGGCCACTCCCCGAACGGCACTGCGGGAAGCTTGGGCTCCTCGCTGACCTGGGCTTCTGCTGTGTCGCCTGCGACTGCCGGCTGGTCGGCCTCGTTCCCGCTCGCTGTCATAGCCATATCGTGCCCTACCCAGCGACCCGGTGCTGAGGCGAACCGGGACATCCGCCGCGACGGTGCGCTCGACGGCCCACAAGGGGCGGGATGCGCGCGCTGGCGACGCATGGCGGCCGGGCATCTACCCTTGTCTGCATGGCCGGCGGCACTGCTCAGCGGAGTTTCGAGATCCGCACCTACGGGTGCCAGATGAACATGCATGATTCCGAGCGGCTGGCGGGGCTACTCGAGGCGGCGGGATACCAGCGCGTCGCGGCGGGGACAGATCCCGACGTCGTGGTGTTCAACACCTGCGCGGTCCGGGAGAACGCGGACAATCGCCTGTACGGCAACCTCGGCCACTTGCTGCCAGTGAAGAACGCCCACCCGGGCATGCAGATCGCCGTTGGCGGCTGTCTGGCTCAGAAGGACCGCGCCGCGATCACCGAGCGAGCGCCGTGGGTCGACGTGGTGTTCGGTACTCACAACATCGGCTCGCTGCCGGTCCTGCTGGAGCGGGCTCGGGTGCAGCAGCAGGCACAGGTGGAGATCCTCGAGTCACTGGAGCGCTTCCCGTCCGTGCTGCCTGTCAGCCGCGAGTCACCGTACTCGGCCTGGGTCGCGATCTCCGTCGGCTGCAACAACACCTGCACCTTCTGCATCGTGCCGAGTCTCCGCGGCCGGGAGGAGGACCGCCGCCCTGGCGACGTGCTCGCGGAGGTCGGGGCGCTGGCTTCCGAGGGCGTGCTGGAAGTCACCCTGCTGGGGCAGAACGTCAACTCCTATGGCGTGGGGTTCGGCGACCGGCTCGCGTTCGGGAAGCTACTGCGTTCGTGCGGGAACGTGGTAGGCCTGGAGCGGGTCAGGTTTACCAGCCCGCACCCGCGTGACTTCACCGGTGACGTCATCGACGCAATGGCCGAGACGCCTAACGTCATGCCGCAGCTGCACATGCCCCTGCAGTCCGGGTCGAACGCGGTGCTGCGAGCGATGCGGCGCGCGTACCGGCGGGACTCCTATCTCGCGATCCTGGACCGGGTCCGGGCGGCGATGCCGGACGCGGCCATCACCACGGACATCATCGTGGGATTCCCCGGCGAGACCGAGCGCGACTTCTGCGACACCATGGACCTGGTCCGGCAGGCCAGGTTCGCAGGCGCGTTCACCTTCCAGTATTCGATCCGGCCCGGCACGCCCGCCGCGGATATGCCGGACCAGGTTCCGCCGGAGGTCGTCGCCGACCGATACGAGCGACTAGCGAGCCTGGTCGCGGAGGTGGCCTGGCAGGAGAACCAGAAGCTCGTCGGGCGCGAGGTGGAAATCCTCGTGGCGGTCGGCGAGGGCCGGAAGGACTCCGCTACCCACCGGATGTCGGGCCGAGCGCGAGATAACCGGCTGGTTCACTTCGCCCCGCCCGAGCCAGCGCCACGGCCTGGCGACGTGGTCACGACGGTCATTACTGGGGCAGCGCCGCACTACCTGCTCGCTGACGGCGACCCGGTCAGCGTTCGGCGCACCCGGGGTGGCAACGCATGGGAGACACAGCAGGATCGGTCAGCGGACGGTGGCATGCCCGCTCTGGCCGACGGGGGCAGCGGATCTGTGCTGCTCGGTATGCCCGGCCGCGCCACGGCGTGATTCGGCCGACGGGTAATCCCCGCAGCACCAGCGCACGTAGCCGGCGTCAGTGCTGTGGCTCTTGCTCATCCTCGTCGCCGAAGTCCTCGTCGTCGAGGTCATCGTCCTCGTCGTCTTCATCGTCTTCGTCGTCGTCGAATTCGTACTCTTCGTCGTCGTAGCTGTCGTCGAGATCAAGCTCGTCGTCGTCAAACTCGTCTTCGTCGTCGTCGAATTCGTCTTCGCCGCGCTGCGTGTCGAGGTCGTCGGCGTACGTCATCGTTACCCCCAAGGACCCGGGCGGCCACCTGCCACCTTGCGTGGGCGGGGACATACCCCGCACTGCCACACTGATGCCATGCTACGGCCAGTGGTCGCGGTCGTGGGGCCGACTGCCGCAGGGAAGTCTGAACTCTCGCTGGCTCTCGCACACGCCCTGGATGGCGAGGTAGTGAATGCCGACTCCATGCAGCTCTACCAGGGCATGGACATCGGCACCGCCAAGCTCACGCCCGCCGAGCGGCGAGGCGTCCCCCACCACCTGCTGGACATCTGGCCGGTCACTCGCGCAGCCAGCGTGTCGGAATACCAGGCGCTGGCCAGGGAGGCTATCGACGACATCCGCGGGCGGGGCCGCACCCCGGTGCTGGTCGGTGGCTCCGGCCTGTACGTCCGGGCTGCGATCGACAACCTGCAGTTCCCTGGCACTGACGACGGGCTGAGGGCCAGCCTGGAGAGCGAGCTGGCCGCGGCGGGCCCGGCAGCGCTGCACGCACGGCTCGCGAGCGTGGACCCGAAGGCGGCGGCCGCGATCCTGCCGGGAAACGGGCGGCGGATCGTCCGGGCACTTGAGGTCATCGAGCTGTCTGGCCGGCCGTTCAGCGCGACGCTGCCCGATTACCAGGCGGTCTACCCCGTCGTGCAGGTCGGGGTGGAGATGCCGCGGAGCGTCCTCGACCAGCGCATCGTCGTCCGGGTTGCCCGGATGTGGGAGGGCGGCCTGGTGGACGAAGTCCGGCAGCTGGAGGCTGCAGGCCTGCGCGCGGGCCGGACCGCCAGCCGGGCCCTCGGCTACGCCCAGGTGCTGCGGTTCCTCGCCGGCGAGTGGGAGGAAGAGGAAGCGGCCGCGCAGACTGTCCTCGCGACCAAACGCTTCGTCCGGCGCCAGGAGTCGTGGTTCCGACGCGATCCGCGAGTCGTCTGGGTGCCGGCCGCTGCGGACCTTGTCGAACGCGCGCTCGCGGTCGTCGGTCGTGAACGCTGGCACTCGACTGGGGAACCACCCGACTAGCATCGGCGCTATGCGGTTCGCCAAAGGGCACGGGACGGGGAACGACTTCGTCGTTGTGCCGGACTTTGATGACGAGCTGGAGCTGACGCCTGCCTTGGTCGCTGCGCTGTGTGATCGGCACTTTGGGGTTGGCGGCGACGGGGTGCTGCGGGTCGTCCGGACGCGGAGCCGTGAGCCCGAGTGGTTCATGGACTACCGGAATGCGGACGGCAGCGTCGCGGAAATGTGCGGGAACGGGGTGCGGGTCTTCGTCCGCTACCTGATCGAGGAGGGGGTTGCCCGCGGTCCCGAGGTTGCGGTCGCGACGAGGGCAGGGATCCGGACCGTTCGGATAGAGCCAGATGGGCGGTTCACGGTCGATATGGGGTGCGCAGCCGTGCTGGGCGAGGGCAGCGCCGACGCGGGCGGCCGGCTTCTCACGGGCCTGGCCATCTCGGTGGGGAACCCGCACCTCGCGTGCATGGTCGATGAGCCAGTCGGCGAGCTGGACCTTTGCGCTCCCCGGGTGCTGAGTCCGGCCGGGCTGGCGGGCGGGGCGAATATCGAGGTCGTCCGCCAGACCGCAGAGCACGAGATCGAGATGCGTGTGCACGAGCGTGGCTCCGGCCTGACCTTGTCCTGCGGCACCGGCGCGGTCGCCGCCGCGGTCGCCGCGGCCGCGGCTGCGGGCGAATGGCCGGAGGAGCCGTCCGAGTGGACTGTCCGCGTCCCGGGCGGCACGCTGGCCGTCACACCAAGCGTCACGGCCAGTCTGCTGACCGGACCGGCCGAGATCGTCGCCCGCGGCGAGCTCGGCGCGGACTGGGCTGCCCGGCAGTCGGCCGGGCTGGGTGCGGTGGCGCCCGCCCGCTGACGTCGGCGGGCCCGGAACGGTCTGTCCGTCCCGGGCCCGTCAAGCGCAGGGCGCGGCTAGCGCGCCAGCTCGAGCTCTCTCACCCTGGCCTTCAGCCGAATGGCTTGATCCCACTGGTTGATCAGCCGCTGCTCGGCGCGCTCCGCGCGGCGCACGGTCCGGCGGTGCTGCCGCGCACGTGCCCCGGCTCGCTGAGCTTCGGCCGTCGCGAGCATGTCGCGCTGGCGTTCTCTGGCCTGTTGTTCCGGCAATATGTGCACCATCCCGTTTGTCCCTTTCCCCGTCCGTTCGTGCTTGCGTGGCTGTCACTGACCGGAATCGACGGGCTCGAGGCTGGCCGACTCGGGCCGCCCGGTGCGAGCCTTCGTGATACGGATGTCGCCGCTCATGGTCCGGGCCCTGATCTCCACCGCTGTATCGGCGCCGCCATCAGGGCCGTCCACCTCATCGAGTTCGCTGCGAACGCTGCCGCTCACGCTGGACAGGTCGAGGTATACCCCGATGCCCGGCACCACTGCCACCCGGATGTCGCCCGTTGCACAGCTGAGTTCAACCGTGCCGGACCCGACGCCGTCGAGACGGACGTCGCCACTGGCCGTGCGGACCGTCACCGGGCCGCCGCAGTGCCCGATTTGCACGTCACCGCTCGCTGAGTTGATCCGGACCGGGCCGCTGACCTGCCTCACCTGGGTGTGGCCGGACGCCGTGTGCATGGTGAACTCGCCGCCCACCTTGTCTAGCAGCACGTCACCGCTGGCAGAGCGGACGGTGACATCGCCGGTGACAGTGGCAGCGGTGACGTCGCCGCTCGCGCTGTTCATCGACAGCGCGCTGACCACGCCCACACAGGACAGGTTCGCGGAAGCGGTCTTGGCCGCGCAGCTCGAGCCTGCGGGTGCCTTGATGGTGAGGTCCAGGCCAGTGCGCGGGCGGAAGGAGATGCCGCGCGGCCCGCGGATGTAGAGCTGGCCGTCCTCGAAGGCGACCTGTACGTCGTCCAGCAGGTCGGGAGCCCGGCCGCGACGGCTGGGTTCGATCTCGACGATCACCGTGTCGGTCGGCTCACCAGAAACGACGATGCTTCCTGATGCCCACCCATCGATGCTGATGTCGACTGGATCTGAGCATGGAAAATCCCACTTAGTCATGGTGTGGCCCTTCAGTTGCTTGGCGAGGATGAACGGTCAGGTGTGCGAACGGGTCGTCAGCTCCGGGCGAAGCCCGTGTATCTCTTGCCGGGGCCCTTGCGGCCCGGCGGCGGCGGGGGGAACGGCGAGCGGGGCCTGCCCGCGCCTTGCGGCGTGTCGAGCGAGCGGCTGATCGCGCGAACCAGCCAGGCGTTCACTGAGACGCCGGCGTTCACCGCGGCCGACTCGACCCTGGCTTTGAGGCTCTCGGACAGCCGGAGCGTGACCCGCGCGCTGCCGGCTTCGTCACCGGCGTCGCCCGCGGGCTCGTAGCCAGGCTCGCCCGAGTCGTGGGGCACGTTCACGACGAACTCCGGCTGGGTGCCGGTGAGCCGCACGTCGATAGTCGCGCCGTCGAGGCTCGCGGTGATCTCCTCGGCCGCGGCCGAGAGGACGTCCAGCAGGGCGAGCCGGACCGACGAGTCGAGCGTTTCCGAGATCATCTCGGCGGCCCTGGCGATGTCGTCGCCGGCGAACTTCGTAATCGAGGTGAGCTCCCGCCGGAGCGATTCGGCGTACTCGCTGAGATCCATGACATCATCATGACGTCATCATGGCGTCATGTCAAGCAATTGATGACGTCAGTCAAGCGTAGATTAGTTATGCCGTGACGTCGCGGTGACGTCAGTCTGGCAGCCGGGCGCGACCCATTCCCAGGCTTTTGTCGAGCTCGATCAGCGGCTTGATGTCGAACGACAGGTACGCGCCGATCGGCGACAAGGCCGTGAGCTCATGCAGCTGCTCGGCGCTGGCCACCTCCATGACCGAGCAGCCGCCGCCGCCCACGAGTCCGTAGGCGTCGGTCAGCCGCCCCGCCCGCTGCTGCTCGCGCATCCAGTCGGCGAGCTTGTCGAGCACCGCGTGATCGGTCAGCGGCACGATCGGCATGGCCGTTACCAGGAATTTCATGAGCTTCATCCCCCTGGCACCCCATGCCCTGGCCTGAAAATGATCAAACTACGCCCCGTCCGTTGCGACCGAGAGCGGCGTCAGCCGCCGGTCAGCAACGTGCCAGGGGGCTTGCCCATGATCGATGCGTCCAGCACCTCGGCAACGTGCGCCACCGGCATGCGCTGTCCAGTCGCCGTGAGTGCCTGGGCGATTTGCAGGGTGCAGCCGGGATTACCCGAGACCACCAGGTCGGCGTCGGTGGCGCGGACGCTCGCGGCCTTGCGGGCACCGAGCTCGGCCGCGGCTTCGGGCTGGACGAGGTTGTAGATGCCGGCCGAGCCGCAGCAGGTCCCCCCGTCCGCGACCTCAGTGAGCCTGACGCCGGGGATGCCGCGGAGCAGGCTGCGCGGCTGCGCCGTGACTCGCTGGGCGTGCCCGAGGTGGCAGGCGTCGTGGTAGGCGATCGTGAGCGGGAGTTCGGTGCGCGGCGCGACGGTGCCGAGTTCGGCGAGGAACTCGCTGAAGTCTCTGACCTTCGCGCTGAAAGCGGTCGCCCGGTGTGCCCAGGCAGGATCGCCGGCGAGCAGCTGCTCGTACTCTTTCATCGCCGATCCGCAGCCCGCCGCGTTGACGACGACCGTGTCGACGCCGGCCTGCTCGAAGGCCGCGATGGTCTTGCGGGCGAACGCCGCGGCCTCGCCGCGCCGACCGCCGTGCAGGGACAGTGCGCCGCAGCAGCCCTGCGTGTGCGGGACGATGACGTCACAGCCCTCAGACGCGAGCACCCGGGCAGTCGCGACGTTCACCTGCGGGAAGAGCACCTGCTGAACGCAGCCGGTGAGCATGCCCACGACCGCCCGGCGCTCACCCCTGGCCCGGATCCTGGCCGGCAGTCGCGGCCGGTGCCTGCTGCGTGGTCCGCCCGTCGGCTGCGGCGCGACGCTGAGCGCGGCGGCGGCTTCCGGCAGCAGGCGGGCCAGCAGTTTGCTGCGCACAGCCAGGCGGTCGAGGCCGGTGAGCTGGGCGGCGCGCAGCGGGCCGAGCGCCGCCCGGAGCCGCGCGGGGTAGGGAAACGTGCCGAAGATGGCGGCCCGGACTGCCCGCTCCCGCAGTGAGCGCGGGGGCAGCGGCGGGGCGGGCTGGGCACCCGGCACCGGTTCCGCCCAGCTGCGTGCCGCCTCGATGAGCTGGCCGTACTGCACGCCGGACGGACACGCGGTCTCGCAGGCCATGCAGCCAAGGCACCGGTCGAAATGCTCCGATGTCGCCTCGCTGCCTTCGCCACCGTCGAGGATCTGGGTGATCAGGTGGATGCGGCCGCGGGGGGAGTCCATCTCCTCACCCCAGAGCTGGTACGTCGGGCAGGCCGGCAGGCAAAAGCCGCAGTGCACGCAGTCGCCGGCCAGCTCGCGCAGCCTGCCGTCCGGGTCGAGTAGGTCCCCTGCTGCCATCAGATGCCTCCCGCAAACCGGCCGGGCGCCATTCTGCGTTGCGGATCGAACTGGTCTTTGACCGCCCGCAGGAGACCCGGCGATGGCACTGGCCCCCACATGTCCACCGCGTCTCGGACCTGACGCGGCGTATACAACACAACCGCGCTCGCCATGCTGGGCACGACACTGCCCGCGCTGAGGCCTGCCAGTCCCGCCCTCAGCTCCGCAACGAACCGGGCGACCGCGTCAGCGACGGCGTCTGCAGGAATCTCCACGTGCAGCACGCCAGCCCCGACCGACCCATTGATCGAAGGGTCGAGCTCGTTGGCGACGGCAGCAGTCCGGATTGTCGTCAGCACCCTCGCCAGTTGACCGGCCCAGAACGCGAGCCGAATGCACGTCCCGTCGGCCGCGAGCGTGGGGTGGCTGAGCTGGCTGTCGGCCAGCTCGCGCTCGAAGAGTGCTCGCATGCGATCTGCGCGAACGTCCACGCTGGGCGTGTCGCCCTCGAGGAGCACGCTGACTGCTAGCGGCGCGTCGGTGGTTTGCCAGGACAGCTCGACGGCAGATGGGGCGAGGGGTGAGTCGACGATGACGCGCGCAGCATCCGCAGCGGACTCAGGGTTCGGCCGATCGAGGGTCAGCCATTCTGATTTCTCGGGCAGTGGATGGAGCCGGAAGGTCGCCTCGGTGATCAGGCCCAGGGTGCCGTAAGAGCCAGCGAACAGCTTACCCAGGTCGTAGCCGGCGACGTTCTTGACGACTTTGCCGCCGCTACGCGCCACGGTGCCATTCGCGCGCACCACCGTGATGCCGATGAGCAGGTCGCGCGGCGCGCCGTACCGGTAGCGCAACGATCCGGCCGCGTTCGTGGCGAGTACGCCGCCGACGGTGCCGCCGCCTGGCGGGTCGAGCGCGAGCCGCTGCTCAGCGCCCGCCACCGCCTTGGCCACGTCGTCCAGCGAGACGCCGGCCTGGACGCGCAGGACCTGGTCGCCTGCCACGTGCTCGATCACCTGGTCGAGGCGCCGGGTGTCGACGATCAGATCGCAGCTCGCGGGCGGATTGCCCCAGTGCTGCCGGCGCCCGCCGCCGCGCGGGACCACGGTCAGACCGAGCCCGGCCGCGGCGAGCAGCAACGCCGACGCCTCGGTTGTCGACGCAGGCGCGGCAACGTAACGGGCCGGCACCCCGGTGATCTGGTCGGAGTCGCTGGCAGCCGTCACGTCGGCGCAGGCGGTCGTGAGTTCGACCGGGATGCTGCCTGCTGTCATGACTGACTCAGTGCTGGCAAGCCCGTTCCCCTCTAGAACTGATCGATGAGGCCGGACGCGACGAGCGGGTGAGGTTCACGCCGCACGCCAGGGACCTCGCCGCACAGCCGCGGCGTCGGGAACACCTTGCCAGGGTTGCAGATGTTGCCAGGATCGAACGCGCAGCGCAGCAGTTGCATGGTGTCGAGATCGTCGGCACCGAACATCTTCGGCATGTAGCGCGATTTGTCGACGCCGACGCCGTGCTCGCCGGTAATCGAGCCGCCGTGCTCGATGCAGAGATCGAGGATCATGCCGGACAACTTCTCGGCGGCTTCCTGCTCGCCGGGCCGTGTGTCGTCGAAGAGCACCAGCGGGTGCAGGTTGCCGTCCCCGGCGTGAAAGACGTTGGCGACCCGGATGCCGGTTTCGGCTGACAGTTCGCTGATCCGGTCGAGCACCGTCTGCAGTGCGGTGCGCGGGACGACCCCGTCCTGGACTATGTAGGCAGGACTGATCCGCCCCACAGCGGCAAACGCGGACTTGCGGCCCTTCCAGATCGCCGCCCGCTCGGCTGCATCCTGCGCCGCCCTGATCTCGTAGGCGCCTTCCGCGGTGCAGATCGCCCGGACCGCCGCGGTCTGGGCTTCGACGTCGCCCGCAGGCCCGTCCAGCTCCACCACCAGGACCGCGCCCGCACCCTCGGGGTAGCGGCAGTTCACCGCCGCCTCGGCTGCCTCGATGGCGAGCGCGTCCATCATCTCGATGGCGCCGGGCACGATGCCCGAGCTGATGATGGCCGACACCGCCGCGCCGCCGGCGCCCATCGTGGTGAAGGCGGCCAGCAGCGTGGTCACCGCCTCCGGGATCCGCGTGAGCTTCACCACGATCTTGGTCACGATGCCGAGCGTGCCTTCTGAGCCGGTAAACGCGCCGACCAGGTCATAGCCAGGTGCCGCGCCGGTGCCGTCGCCGAGCCAGGTCAGCTCGCCATCCGGGGTGACGACCTCCAGCCCCGTCACGTGGTGGACCGTAAAGCCGTGCTTGAGGCAGTGCGCGCCGCCGGAGTTCTCGGCCACGTTCCCGCCGACCGAGCAGACGACCTGGCTGGACGGGTCGGGCGCGTAGAACAGGCCGTACGGCTCGACGGCCTTGCTCACCGCCAGGTTCGTCACACCGGGTTCCACGATGGCACGGCGGCCGTCCGGGTCGATGGCGATGATGCTCCGCATCTTGGACATGACGATCAACACACCGTCGGAGCGGGGGAGCGCGCCGCCGGACAGGCCAGTGCCGCTGCCGCGGGCGACAAAGGGAAGCCCGCGGGCGGCACACTCACGCACGATGGCCGTGACCTGCGCCGCGGACTCCGGCAGGACTACCAGCCCTGGCGTGCTGCGGTGCGCCGTCAACCCGTCGCATTCATAAGTCCGCAGCTCTTGGGGGTCGGTGATGACGTTGCCCTGGCCGCAGATGTCCGCCATCCTGGCCGGGAGCGCGGAAAGCATGACGTCGGCGCTGTCCATGCCCCCAGCATCCCCCGCGGGCAGCAGCCCGCGCCACTGCCGCTGTGCGCCATCCGACCAACGACGAGCTGCTGTCTCATTATTCGGGCAGTTAATATCAATATATGGACGAGGCTGCGTCGAGATCAGTGCCTGCCGCCAGGCGCCGCTGGCTCATCCTGCTGATCGGGCTCGTCGCGATGACTGCAGGCTGCACGTTCCAATACGGGCTCGCTTACCTCATCCCGGCGCTGCGGCAGCAGGGTTTCTCGCTCGAGCTGGCGAGCACGCTGGTGGCCTGTCCCACGGCCGGGCTGCTGCTGACCCTCATCGCCTGGGGTGCCGCGGCCGACCGGTGGGGCGAGCGCGTGGTGCTGGCCTCGGGGCTAGGACTAGCCGGAGCTGTCCTGATGATCGCCGCCTCCGTACACGGCGCCATGGGACTCGCGCTCTGCCTGGCTGCCAGCGGGGGAGCCGGCGGCTCGGTCTTCGCCGCGAGCGGCAGGCTGATCCTCGGCTGGTTCGCCCGGCACGAGCGCGGACTGGCCATGGGCATCAGGCAGGGCGCTCAGCCGCTGGGCGTCGCGCTGGCAGCAGCCACCCTGCCCGCCCTTGCGGGTGGCGGCCGCGGGACGACAGCAGCACTGGAGTTCCTCGGCGGGTTCTGCCTGGTGGCGGCCGTGCTGGTGGTGGCCCTCGTTCGCGATCCGCCACGAGGGGAGGCAGTGCCGGCCGGGGCTGGCAGTTCTGACCCCGCCGCGTCGCCCTACCGGCAGCCGGTCCTGTGGCGGATCCACGCGGCCAGCGCGCTGCTGGTGGTGCCGCAGTTCACCGTCGCCACGTTTGCGCTGGTCTATCTTGTCGACGGCCGCGGCTGGACCGCGCTAGCCGCGGGCCGCCTGCTGGCCGTGGCGCAGGTGGGCGGCGCCGCCACCAGGCTCGCCGCCGGTTACTGGTCCGACCGGGTCGGGAGCCGGATGCGCCCGATGCGGCTGCTTGCCGTCGCCACGGCCGTCGGCATGGCGGCACTGGCGCTGGCAGCGGCGACCGGCGCAGCGGCCGCCGTTCCCCTCCTGCTCGCCTGCGCTCTCGTTGCGGTCAGCACCAACGGCCTGGCATTCACCGCAGTCGCCGAGTACGCGGGATCGGGCTGGGCGGGGCGGGCTCTCGGCATCCAGAACACCGGTCAGAACGCGCTGGCAGCAGCGACGCCGCCGGTCCTCGCGCTCGCCATCGGCGTGCTCGGATATGGCGGGTCATTCGCCGTTGTCGCCGTGTTTCCGGTCGCGGCAGCGGCGCTGGTGCCGGTCGCGGCCGAGCGCTGGCTGAGCGGGATCGCGCGGCCGGCAACTCAGAGCTAAGCCGTTGCATCGATGGTTGTTGCCAGGCAACGGATCACGCTTGTTCAATGACAAGAGGGGCGCCGCCCGATGGCGTCGTCCCTCTTGACCGGCCCGTCGGAGCGGGCTCTCACCGCAGCACGGGCACGCGGGCGTCGTCCGCCGGGTCCGGCTGCGATGCCGGTGATGCTGCCCGAACCGCGTGCAGCTCGTCGCGCCGGAACATCGCGCCGGCCGCCACCACGGCGAGTGTGATCGCGCCGGCAATGCCGATGACGATCCCGAATGCGATGAGCGCGTCGTACAGGGTCTGGATGCTGCTGTTCATCGGAGTGTCCTCTTTCCTGCGGGCGAGTAGCTATCAGGAGCGTCAAGCTAGGCCGCCGGATGCGGCCGGCCCTGCTAGCTGTTCCCCGCCCGGGCGAGAGATGTTCCGAGTGCGGTCCTGGAATACAGGACTACGTGACCACGCCGGGTCGTGGTCAGCAAGCCGGCGTCGCGCAGTGCCATCAGGTGGCCGGACGCGCCGGCCGGGCTAAGCCCGAGCTGTGCGGCGACGACCTGGGTAGAAGCCGGCTGCTCCAGGCTGGCGAGCACGAGGGCGCGGGTTCGGCCGATTAGCCGGCCGAGCGCCTGGGGCGGCGCGGTGGGGGCATTCCACAGCTCGGCGATTCCCAGCGCCGGGTAGGCGATGGTGGGCTGCCACGGTTCGTCGACGATCGCGGCCACGGCGGGCCACACGTAGGCGCTGGGCATCAGGACGAGGCCACGATCCCCGACGGTGATGCTCTCCCGGCCGCCGTCCCGGACAGACAGGCCCCGCGACGTCCAGCGGATGCGTGGATGGAGCTCATCGAGCACCCGTCGGAGCCCGTACCGGGCGAGTTGCCTGGTGCGCTCCTGGATGTCGCGATCCAGCAGATCCTTGATGCGGATCCAGAATGGGGCGACGAGTTCCCGCCACGTCTCGTGCAGGCGGCTGGCGAGGAAGTCGCGTGCCGCAGCCGGGTCGTCCAGATAGGCGTCGACGAGCCGTGCGTGCCGCTGGCCGAGGGGACTGAGGCGGCAGAGCCGGAGCTCCGATTCGACCTGAGCGGCGGGCGTGGCGCGGACCTCGGCTAGCTGGTCCCGCACCCGTGGCGCGGACGTGCGTGGCGGTGGCGTCAGGAAGTCCGGGACGAATCCGCGCAGCGGCTGGACGGCTATGAGCGGCTCCAGGTCGATCCGGGCGGCGCGGTCCGCGACGAGCTGGTGCCAGCCCTGATGGTACGGGCGTGCGCGCGGGTCGTTGAAAGTCCGGACAGCGTGCATGGTTTCCCACAGCGGCGACCACGCGAAACGCACACCGAGGAGGTCCTCCGCGCCGCGCATCATCAGCAGGGTCATATCCGAGAAGATACGCTTCAGAGCGAATCAATTTCGGCCGGGTGATGTTCCGGGCAGCCTGGAGCGCATGACAAGCGAGAAGCTCAGCAGGGTCGGCTACCGTCACGCGCTGGCGTCGCCGGAGCTGCGAGCGCTCCTGGCGGCGCAGCTGATTTCGGTCGGCGGGACGAGCGTCGCGGCCGTCGGGCTGACGGTTCTCGTCTACGACAGGACGACCTCCCCGGTCCTTGCGTCGCTGACCTTCGCGCTGGGCTTCCTGCCGTACCTGGTCGTAGGAGCCCTGCTGTCCAGCGTCGCGGACCGAGTGCGGCCCCGCCGGCTCGTGACGTGCTGTGACGGGGCGTCGGCCCTGCTGGCGGTCAGCATGGCCTGGCCGTCGATGCCGGTGCCGGCGCTGCTTGGGCTGCTGTTCGTCATCGGCGGGCTGTCGTCGCTCGCCAGCGGATCCCGGGCCGCGCTCGTCCGGATGGCGGTATCCGAGGAGGCGTACGTGCCCGGCCGCTCGCTGATGCGGATCGCGGCTCAGCTTGCCCAGCTGGGCGGCAACGCCGGGGCCGGCGTGCTGCTCCTGGTCGTCAGCCCCGGCGGCGCCCTGCTCGTCAACGGCGCGTCCTTCGCGTTCTCGGCGGTGACGATCCGGTTCGTCGTACGTGACTACGACCGGCTCGGCAGCCCCGGTGCTGACCGGGTCCAGGGCTCGCTGCGCGGTGCCCGGACCGTCCTCGCTAACGCGGAGCTACGGCGCCTGCTGCTGCTCGGCTGGCTCGTTCCGATGTTCGCGGTCGCGCCCGAGGCGGTCGCTGCTCCCTACGTCGCATCGCAGCACGCCTCCTCGAGCCTGGTCGGCTGGTGGCTGATGGCGCTGCCGGTCGGGATCATCGCGGGTGATGTCCTCGGCGTCCGGCTCCTCAGCGCGAGCCAGCAGCGGCGCCTCGTCATTCCTGCTGCCGCCGCCGGTTTCCTGCCCTACCTCGTCTTCGCCGCCGACCCGGACATTAGCCTGGCGATTCCGCTTCTGGTCGTGGCCGGCGTCTGCGCGGTGTACGGGCTGGGTCTGGACGCACGGGTCAGGGACGCTGCTCCGCCGCCCCTCTTCGCCCGGACGATGACCGTGAACTCTGCCGGGCTCATGGCGTTGCAGGGCGCGGGATTCGCTCTCGCCGGTGCCCTGGCGCAGGCGCTGGGTGCGGGGATGGCGATCGCCCTCAGCGGCGGGTGCGGCATCGTGACCGTGTTCCTGCTCTCCGGCCCCGGCTTCCGCTATCGGCGCATCACGACCTCGACTCACGACCCGGAGGGAGTTCCATGCCTGGAGCTAGCGAGCACACCCGACGAGTGACCACAGTCAACGCGAACTGGATCCCCAACTCGAGCGGAACAGAAGGACGCTTCGACGTGCTGCTCATCACCGACGACGGTGACCGCCACGTCGCCCCTGCCAGCCCAGCCGAGATGTGCGCGCTCATAGCGCTGACGCAGGCCCCGACGGTACTGCTCTGGGACCCCGCTGACCACACTCTCATTGTCGCGAACATCCGCGGCCGGATGCCCTGGACCGGGAAGTTCGAGCACCAGGGCGGCTGATCGGCGGAACGCCACGGCGAAACGCGACTTGACTCTTCCGTTGCGTCAGCTGATTGAGTAGCTGCCATGTACGGGATAGGTCTGGTGGCGCGCCTGGCGCAGGTCTCGGTACGCACGCTGCGGCATTACGACGACGTTGGCTTGCTCAAGCCGAGTCACGTCGACCCGATCACGGGGTACCGGCACTACACCCCCGAGCAGGTCCTCCGGTTGCACCGGATCCTGGTCCTGCGCGACCTCGGCGTGCCGCTGGCGCAGATCGGCCGGCTGATCGACGACGACGTCACGGTGGAGCAGCTGCGCGGCATCCTCCGGCTGCGCCAGGCCGAAGCCCGTGCGCGGCTGGCAGCGCAGACCGAGCAACTCAGGCGGGTCGAGATCCGGCTCGCGCAACTCGAGGAGAAGTCGGTGGCTGACTACGACGTGATTGTGAAGAGGCTTGAGCCCGTCCGCGTTGTGGTCCTTTCCGAAGATCTGGAGGGCCATGACCAGATCGGCCCGGCGCTTGACCGCATGTATCCGCGGCTGCACGCCGCGCTCGCCCATCAGGGCGTGCGGTTCGACGGCCTGTCCCTCGCCTTGTACGAGGACATTGACGCTGCGGACCGGCCGCTGCGGGTCACCGCCGCACTCCAGGTCCAGGCGGGCGTGACCATCGCCGGCGACGGAGTGACGACCGTCGAGCTCGGCGCGGTAGAGCGGGCAGCGACCACCGTGGTGCGCGGCGACCCGAGCCGGTTCGCGGGCGGCTTCCGTGCCCTGCATGAGTGGGTCGACCAGACCGGCGCCGAGGCAACAGCCTTCGAGCGAGAGCTCTACATCGACTGTGACGGACCGAGGGACACCTGGGTGACCGAGCTGCAGGTGCTCATGGCGCACGCTCCTGCTGCCGGCCAGCCAGGGGGCAGCCATGACTAAGACCACGCCAGCGACAGAGGCCAGCGCGACCCCGGACTGGCAGTACTACGCGCGGCAGAGCGGAGTCACGGAGCCCGGACGGTTTGCGGACCGTGTTCGCGAGATCCCGGCCTCGCTGCCAGAGATGCGAGCCGCGGCACGGCAGCTCGTCTTCCACTACCGGGATGGCGGGGACTACGCAGCGAACGGCATCGCACCGGACCGCATCACCGAGATCGACACCCGCTATGCGGCGGACATGCTCGCCCGAATCTTCGGTATGTCAGGCCTGCCGTTGACCGCCGAGCGGTCGCCGAACCAGCGCGTGCTGGGTTGCTGCCGTGACTTCACGGTGCTGTTCCTCGCGATCGCCCGCACGCACGGCGTGCCAGCCAGGGCCAGAGTCGGGTTCGCCACGTACTTTGTGCCGGGATACTTCATCGACCACGTCGTCGCCGAAGTGTGGGACTTCGACCAACAGCGCTGGCGCCTCGTCGATGCCGAGCTCGCGGATGACCACATTGATCCGGCCGACCGAACGCGCGTCGACCCGGAGGACCTGCAGCCGAGCGAGTTCGTGACCGGACCCGCCGGCTGGCTCGCGTGCCGATCAGGAAAGGCCGACCCGGCCCGCCATGTCGTCGACCCTGGCCTGGATATCCCGGCGACCAGGGGCTGGCCGTTCGTGCGGCATAACCTCATCCACGACCTTGCGGCGCTCAGCAGGCGGGAGATGGTGCTGTGGGACAACTGGGGCTGGACGGAACCAGGCGCGGTGCTCGACACCAGGCAGCTTGCCGTGCTCGATGAGCTGGCCACTATCACGAGCGGGGACCCCACGGTCGCGGAGATCGACCAGTTCTACGCCACGGAGGGACTGCGCGTGCCTGCGGAGGTGACCAGCTACAGCCCGGCACACGAGACGCCGTTGCAGGTCGTGGTGAAACAGGTAGCGGGCTAGAGGCATGCGCTCGGGGGCGGGAAGGCTCCGCCCATCGATGACCGCGTCTGGAAGTCAGATGTCGGTCGTGTAGGGCACAGTCCCCTTCTTGGCGGCGGCCTGGAAGTCCGCGAAGTCTTGTTCGTTCTGGTCTGCGTAGGCCTCCGCGAAGTCGGCAATTGCCTGCTCGAAAGCGGCCGACCGGCCGAGGTACGACGCAATCGCGATGCGGTCGCCGGACCGGGCATGTGCCCGGGCGAGCGTCCAGCCGCACATGGTGCCGTAAAGGCGCATGCCGGTCGCAATCATCTGCTCGATCGGCAGCGAGAGCTTCCAGTCCTTGAGCTGCCGTACGTAGAAGTCACGCTCCACCCCGTCTGGGCCGCCGACGCGAGTCCAGCCGAGGAAGATGTCAGATTCGGCTTGCATCAGGTGCTGCCCGGCCACGACGCGCTCGCCCTGATTTGCGTACCGGCTCCGCCCGCAGAAGGGCGCAAGGACGGATTCCTGAGCCTCCTTGGCCTGCAGGAACAGCGGCTCGGTACCCTCTGCCTGCATGAGCACAATCCACGCCCGGGTGCCGACACTGCCGACGCCGACCACCTTGCGCGCCACCTGCACGAGGTGGAACTGGTCGAGCAGATGTCGGCGGTCGGATACCAGGGTGCGCCGGTACTTGCCGAGGACAGCCTCAATCTGCTCGTAGATCGCGCTCGCTTGCACGTCTGCATACAGCGCCTCGATCGGCACGATCGTCGGCGGGTCGCTGATGATTGTCGGTCCTTCGTCGGTCGACGTGGTGAGCTTGGCGAGCGTCTGGGTGCTGTCGTGCGTGTGCGCCTTGGCGATCATGGCCTCAGTGGCCTTCAGGCGCTTTGCCTGCATGAACGGTCTGGCCCGGCTGAGGGCGTCTGCCACGTCCAGGTGCTGGTACCACACCTCGAGGAACGACAGCTTCGAGAACTGGCGCATCGCCGTGCGATAGGCCTCAGCTGCCGCGAGAACGATCTTGCGACGTGCCTTACCGGGGAAGCCGTTGTCCCGGCCCGCTACTGCCAGGCTGGCCGCTAGCCTCTTGACATCCCACTCGAACGGGCCTGGCAGCGTCTCGTCGAAATCGTTGACGTCGAAGACCAGGTTCCGCTCCGGCGAGGCGAATGCCCCGAAGTTGGCGAGATGTGCGTCTCCGCACACCTGCACCCGCAGACCGGACACTGGCGTCGTCGCCAGATCTGCGGCCATCGGCAGCGCCGCCCCGCGGTAGTAGGCAAAGGGTGAGACGAGCATCCGCCCGTGCCGGATCGGCACCAGCTCGGGCACCCGGCTTTTCGCCTGGCCGAGCAGCAATCGGATCGGATCCCGTCGACGATCGGGCTGGAACTCCGCATGCGACTCCAGCGGTGCCAGTGATCTCGCGTCCTTGCCGAGAGCTGCCCGGTCCGACCGGCTGAGGTTCTCTCCGGAGCTGGCCCGCGCCACAGGTCGGCGAGCTGGTTGGGTACTCGGGCGTCTCGCTACGCCGCGATGAGTCGTCGTGGTCATGATTGCCCCCGAAATTGCCGCCCCCGCAGCGGTGGGCGCGTGCCCACCATCCTGTTCTGTAGCCATCATGCCCACTGGCCAACGGCCCGGCACCCTGGCCCCATCGCTAGGGCATGCGCTCGTAGGCGGGGAGGGTGAGGAACTCGGCGTAGTCGTCGGCGAGCGCGACCTCCTTGAACAGGCTGACGGCCTGCTCAAACCGTGGCGCGTCGTACGCGGCGCCGAGCTGGGCCTTGATGGTGGCGAGCTCCTCGTCGATGATCTGCTCGACCAGATCCCTCGTCACCGTCTGCCCCTCGGCCAGCGGGATGCTGTTGTGCAGCCACTGCCAGACCTGCGACCGGGAGATCTCCGCCGTGGCGGCGTCCTCCATCAGGTTGAAGATCGCCACCGCGCCGTTGCCGGCCAGCCAGCTGGCCAGGTACTGCAGTCCGACGCTGACGTCGTTGCGCAGTCCTGCCTCGGTGATCTGGCCCGGTGTCTTGCCGATGGCGAGCAGTTCGGCGGCCGAGACGTGGACTTCCGGGCGCTGCCTGGCGAGCTGGTTGGGCTGATCGCCGAGAACGCCGTCGAAGACCTCACGGCAGATCGGCACCAGATCGGGGTGCGCGACCCAGGACCCGTCGAAGCCGTCACTCGACTCGCGGGTTTTGTCGTCCCTGACCTTGGCCAGCGCCGTCGCGTTCACCGCTTCGTCACGCCGGCTGGGGATGAAGGCCGCCATGCCGCCCATCGCGTGCGCGCCGCGGGCGTGGCAGGTCTTCACGAGCAGCTCGGTGTAGCCGCGCATGAACGGAGCCGTCATGGTGACCGCGTTCCGGTCGGGCAGGACGAAATCGCGGCCCCGGGTCCGGAACTTCTTGATGATGCTGAACTGATAGTCCCACCGGCCGGCGTTCAGCCCTGCGCTGTGATCGCGCAGCTCGTAGAGGATCTCGTCCATCTCGAACGCGGCCGGGATCGTCTCGATCAGCACCGTTGCCCGGATTGTGCCGTGCGGGATGCCGAGGGCCTCCTGAGCGAGCACGAACGCGTCGTTCCACAGCCTGGCCTCCAGGTGACTCTCCATCTTGGCCAGGTAGAAATACGGCCCCTTGCCCTTGTCAAGCTGGCGCTGGGCGCAGTGGAAGAAGTACAGCGCGAAGTCCACCAGGCTTCCCGAGGCTCGCTCCCCGTCGATGAGGATGTGCTTCTCGGGCAGGTGCCAGCCGCGCGGGCGGACGACGATCGTCGCCAGCTCGGAGTCCGGCCGCAGCTGGTAGGCCTTGCGCTCCTCACTCGTGAAGTCGATCGTCCGGTCCAGGGCGTCCCGCAGGTTGAGCTGGCCATTGATCATGTTCTCCCACAGGGGCGTGTTCGCGTCCTCGAAGTCCGCCAGCCAGACCTTCGCGCCGGAGTTGAGCGCGTTGATGGTCATCTTCTTGTCAGTCGGACCGGTGATCTCCACGCGCCTGTCGACCAGGCCGGGCGCAGGCGGGGCGACGCGCCACGACGAATCGGCGCGGATGGCCGCCGTCTCCGGCAGGAAATCGAGCATCGCGCCCGCCGACAGCTCTTCCTGCCGCTGGGCGCGGGCTGCCAGCAGGTCACGCCGGCGCGCGCCGAGCTCGCGGTGCAGCGCAGCGACCAGGTTCAGCGCGTCCGGGGTGAGGATCTCGTCGAACCGGTCGCCGGACGGGCCAGCTATCTCCACGCCACTCATCTCGAACCCTCCTGTCCGGCAGGCCCTCGCCGGCCGCTGGGCTACCTGCGTCTCGCCAGACGGTAACTCATACTGCCCGGCCGCACACGACCTGGATCGTGCTCGCCACTTCGTGCCGCCCCTGGCATCCGACACTGCGGCCCGCACCGCGGCATCACGACGATTGCGCCCCCGGCACGCCCGGTGCGGTAATAAGCACCAGGACAGAAGAGGTGGCGCGTGGACACCCAAGCAACCAGACGCCCGTTACTCGGGCCACTCCGGTCTGGCTACCCCTGGGTCATCTGGGGCCTCATCATCCAGGCGCTCGGCGTCGGGAGCGTCGCGGTCGTCATGTGGCGCAGTGTCCGCAACCAGGGCGTCGGCAGCTACCTGACCACTCAGATGATCAAGTTCGCCTGGCACAGCCAGCTTCATACCAGGACCGGGCTGAGCGTGCTGTGCGCCGGGGCCGTCGTCTACGCCATCGGGAGTGTCGTCATGGCCCGGCCCTACGTGACGCGGCCGGTGACTCTGTTTGTGGCCGTGCCTTTCGCCGCGGTGGCGGGCATGCTCGTACTCGGTGTCCTGGCCCTGGTGCTCGCCGCGCTGATTGGTGCCGTGGGCGGTAACTTCTTCGACTTCGATCTCGGCGATGGCGGCCGGGGGAGCCGCAGGCGCGATCGCCGGCGATCATGACAGGGCACATATGGACGCCGCCGCGTGTTAATGAGGTGAGGGCTGAAGCGAGCAGTGGCACCATCAGCGTGGTGACTGCGGACATGCCGCCGCCGCCCGTCTACTCACTAATAAGACAAAGCTAACTATCCGGGCGTCCAGCTGAGGAACAGGCCGCCTGGCCCTGCAGAGGTGGAATGACCGCGCTATCAGACAGCAGCCGAGACCGTGACGACAGCTGGGAGGCGCTTGCCGAGCAGTCGCCCGATCATCCCGAGGTAGCAGAAGGCCAGCTAGACCTGGAAGACAGGCACGCGCTGCGCCGGGTTGCGGGCTTGTCGACCGAGCTTCAGGATGTCAGCGAGGTCGAGTACCGCACACTCCGGCTGGAACGGGTCGTGCTCATGGGCGTCTGGACTGACGGCACCCTCGAGATGGCCGAGAACTCGCTCCGCGAGTTGTCCCGGCTCGCCGAGACCGCTGGATCCCTGGTGCTCGACGCGCTGGTGCAGCGTCGCGGCCGGCCTGATGCCGCGACCTACGTCGGCGCGGGCAAGGCCAGGGAACTGGCCGAGATCGTGGCGGCCGAGGGCGCTGACACGGTCATCTGCGACGGCGAGCTGACGCCAGGTCAGCTGCGCAGCCTGGAGGGCACGGTCAAGGTCAAGGTGGTCGATCGGACCGCGCTGATCCTGGATATCTTCGCCCAGCACGCCCGCAGCAAGGAGGGCAAGGCTCAGGTCGAGCTCGCCCAGCTTCAGTACCTGCTGCCGCGCCTTCGCGGTTGGGGCGAGTCGCTCTCCAGGCAGGCGGGCGGCCGCGTCGGCGGGAGCGGAGGCATCGGCACCCGCGGACCTGGCGAGACGAAGATCGAGACTGACCGGCGGCGGATCAGATCCCGCATCTCCAGGCTGCGCCGCGAGATCCGCGAAATGTCCGTCGGCCGGGACGTACAGCGCGGCGAGCGCCGTCGCCACTCAGTCCCGTCGGTCGCTATCGCCGGGTACACCAACGCCGGCAAGTCCAGTCTGCTGAACCGCCTGACCGGAGCTCAGGTGCTCGTCGACGACTCGCTGTTCGCCACGCTCGACCCAGCCGTCCGGCGCGCCAAGACGCCGTCCGGCTGGCCGTACACGCTGACCGACACAGTCGGCTTTGTCCGTCATCTGCCGCACCAGCTGGTGGACGCGTTCCGGTCGACGCTCGAGGAGGTGGCGGACGCGGAACTCATCCTGCACGTGGTCGACGGCTCGGACGCGGATCCGAGGTCGCAGCTGGCGGCTGTCCGGGAGGTCCTGGCTGAGATCGGCGCGGCGGACGTCCCGGAGCTCGTCGTGATCAACAAGGCGGACGATGCCGACCCGATCGTGGTCGAGGGGCTCCGGCTGACCGAGAAGCAGTCAGTCGTGGTTTCCGCCCGGACCGGCGACGGAGTCGACGCCCTGCTGGCCGAGATCGAGCGACTGCTGCCGCGGCAGTACCGCGAGGTCAGCGTCGTCATCCCGTACAGCCGGGGCGATCTGCTATCGCGGGCACACGACGAGGGCGAGGTCCTCGCCGTGGCGCACGGCGGCCATGGCACCGAGCTGACCGCCAGGGTTCCGCTCGGGCTAGCCGCCGAGCTCGACCGGCTGGTGCCGGCGCTTCGCCAATAAATCCGGGCTCGCGCTGCTATCTATCGCAAATGTTTCGCGCGCAATTGCACCGTGCACATGCACGCGGCTGACCTTATTCGGCGCGCCCGATATCAGCAGAGTAACGGGGTAGCGGGACTCGGCAGCACCTAGTCTGCCAGGCAAAACACGGGCTGACCAGAACGGTTTTGAGGCTATGAACGTCTCGTTCTGAGCGCGCGGCAGACATCCGCGCGCCGCTCCTCATGATGTCCGCAGGCCAGCCATTAAGATTGCCGGACGAGAAATAGTCAGCCTATGGCGTAAGACCCTTTACACCCTTTATATTTCTGCCATACGTTGACTCGACCGACATGTTGGGCTATCACGATCGGCCATGGGTGGCCGTACGACGCCAGTCTGGGGGGCTTGGCGAGATGACGGTGCGACTACTCACGAATATCGGCCGCTTGTGGACCGGCTCGGAGATCTGGAGCAATGCGGCGGTCCTCCTCGCGCACGACCGCATCGCCTGGGTCGGCCCGGCAGCCGAGCTGCCGTCCAGCATCCCCGGCGTCATCCACGACATCGTTGATGTCGATCACGTGGAGAACCTCGGCGGAGCTCTGGTCACGCCGGGTCTGATCGACTCGCACACGCATCCGGTCTATGCCGGCAACCGCTGGGCCGAGCTGGCCATGCGCTCTGGTGGCTCGTCGGTCGCGGAGATCGCCGCCGCGGGCGGCGGGGTCGCGTCGACCGTCACCATCACCCGTGGCACCGATCCGTGGACGCTGTGCAGCGGAGTCCGCGATCGGCTGCGCGCCTGGCTGCTGTCTGGCACGACGACCGTCGAGGCGAAGACCGGATATCACCTCACCAGGGATGGCGAGCTCGCTGACGTGCGGCTGCTGAGATCACTGGAGAATGAACCCGGCATGCCGCGCGTGCACGTGACCTTTCTGCCGGCCAACGTCATTCCGCCGGAATACTTCGGCCGCCGCAATGACTACATCGACGCCGTCAGCAGCTGGTGTGCGGACGCCGCTGCGGCTGGCGCGGACAGCATCGACACCTTCTGCGACGACGGCAGGTTCTCAGCGCCCGAGGCCGCTTGGATCCTGAACGCCGGCCGCGCCGCGGGTCTGCAGCCGCGGCTGCACGCCTCGGGCGACGGGCGGACCGGCGCGGCCATGCTCGCAGCCGAGCTGGGCTGCGCGTCCGCTGATCTCCTGCTCGGCGCCAGCCTCGATGATGTGAAGCTGCTGGCCAGTGCCGGTGTCACCGCCGTGCTGTGCCCGGCGACCGCTAGTGACTCGCGCCGGCAGCCACCCGTCCGGGCGTTGCTGGACAGCGGCGTGCCAGTCGCGCTCGGCTCCGATCATTCGCCGGGACGCAATGGCATCACCTCGATGGCACTGGTCGTCAGCCTGGCGATCGCCAACTACGGGATGAGCGTCACAGAGGCGCTACGAGCCGCCACTATTGGCGGCGCGCAGGCGCTGCGAGCGCCCGACCGTGGCTCTGTCGCACGCGGCAGGCTGGCGGACATCGTCGCCTGGGACGCCGACCACGAGGGCGCGTTCGCCTGGTCGTACGGCATGGCACCGGCCAGGGTCTGGCGGGGCGGCGAGCCTGTCACCGAGTGAGGGCTCACCCGCCAGCTGGTCTGGAAGGTCGCCGGCTCGTGGCATGCTGCGTGCATGGCTTCTGGCGTGCGGCGGGACGGTGATCAGCCGACGGCTGCGTCGCCTGGCTCGGTGACGCTCATTGTCGGCGACGAGGAACTGCTAGTCGAGCGCGCCGTGGCCGGGGCCGTGGCGGCGGCGACCGACGCGGGCGCGGCTGCCTCCGACGGCACCGGGGCGGATGTGCACGATGTGGCGGCGGCCGGGCTGACCGCGGGTGAACTGGCCGGACTGACCGCTCCGTCATTGTTCGGTGGCGGCAGCGTTGTCGTGGTGCGGTCGGTGGAGGATGCAACGGCGGGCCTGGCTGGCGAGCTGACGAGGCTGGCCAGCTCAGCGGCACCCGATGTATGGCTGGTCCTGACCCATTCCGGTGGGGCGAAGAACAAGGCGCTGCTCGCGGACCTGGCCGGCGCCGGTGCCCGTCGAGTCGACTGCCCCAGCATCAGGCGGTTCGGGGAGCGGATGGACTTCCTCCGTGCCGAGTTCCGCCGCGTCGGGCGCAAGGCGGATGACGGTGGCCTGCGAGCACTTCTCGATGCGGTGGGCACAGATCTGCGCGAGCTGGCCGCGGCCTGCAGCCAGCTGGCAGCGGACACCACCGGCGTGATCAGCCAGGCGGTCGTGGGGCGCTACTATCACGGGCGCGCTGAGGCAACCGGCTTCGCTGTCGCGGACAAGGCCTGTGAGGGCAACCTGCCCGGTGCGCTCGAGCAGCTGCGCTGGGCCCTCGCCACCGGCACATCGCCGGTCCTCGTCACGAGCGCGCTGGCGGCCGGGCTGCGAACCCTGGCGCTGGTCGGCTCGGCTGGCCGCGGTCTGTCCGCCAGCGCTCAGGCAGCGGATCTCGGCATGCCGTCATGGAAGATCGACAAGGCGCGGCAGCAGCTGCGCGGCTGGACGTCCGAGGGGATCGCCCTGGCGCACGCCGCGGTCGCGGAGGCCGATGTTCAGGTCAAGGGAGAAGGCGCCAGTGCCGCGTACGCCCTCGAGCGAGCGATCACCACGATCGTGGCGTGCAGAAATAGCTAGGGTTCGCCGCACACCCTTCCGAGTCCAGCGAGGGGAGCCATGTCATGAAGCGTCGTGGGTTCCTGTCCGCGGCGGCCGGGACCATTGCGGCAGCGGGAATGAGCGCACCGCTGGCGTGTGCGGCTGCCGCGTCGCCGCCGCCGAAACGTGGCGGGTCCGGCATGGTGCGGACCGGGTTCGACGTGTTCGCCTCCAGCCATTACCGGCACGCGGCGGGCAAGAAGCTCGGCGTCATCTCCAACCCGACCGGCGTCACGCGTGACCTGACCCACGAGGTGGACGTGATGCACTCCGCCAGGGAGGTGAACCTGGTCGCGGTCTTCGGCCCCGAGCACGGGTTCCGCGGCAGCGCGCAGACCGGCGGCACCGGAGGATTCTTCACCGACCCCGAGACCGGCCTGCCGGTCTACAGCCTCGACGGCAGCGACGCCGACCAGACCACCGACACCATAAGGAAAGCGGGCGTCGACTTGCTCGCGTTCGACATCCAGGACGTCGGGACCCGGTTTTACACCTACATCTGGACGATGTACTACGGGATGGTCGCCGCCGCTCGACTCGGCATCGGCTTCCTCGTGCTCGACCGGCCCAACCCGCTTGGGGGACGCGCGCCGAAGGGCCCGACCGTGCGCAAAGAACTTCAGACCTCCGTCGGGCTCAAACCGATCGCACTGCAGCACGGTATGACTGTCGGAGAGCTGGCGCGGCTCTTCAACGACCAGTTCGTACCGGGCGACGCCGCCGGCAAGAAGGCGGACCTCACGGTCGTGCCGATGGAGAACTGGCGGCGCGGACAGTATTTCGACGAGACCGGCGTGCCGTGGGTGCTGCCGTCGCCGAATTTACCCACGCTCGACACCGCCCTCGTCTACCCGGGCTTCGGGATGTTTGAAGGCACCAACTTCGCCGAGGGGCGCGGCACTACCAGGCCGTTTGAGATGATCGCGGCCCCGTACGGTGACTACCACTTGCACGAGGCACTCAATGAGGAAAACCTGCCCGGCGCGCGATTCCGGGAGAACTACTTCACCCCGACCTTCGGCAAGTACTCCAGCCCGGCCAGCACGCTCCGTGGCATCCAGGTCTATGTCACCGACCGCGATTCCTTCGACGCGATCCGCACCGCGGTGGCCGTCATGGTGACCGCAAAACGCCTGTACCCGAACGACTGGAGCTTCAACGGCAACGAGTTGGATGGCGGTCCCGCGTTCGTGCCGACCTGGGTGGATAACCTCTCCGGCTCGGACTGGATTCGCACCTCCGTCGAGGCCGGCCGCACGACCGACGAGATCGTGGCCGGCTGGCAGGACGAGCTCGCACAGTTCGCCGCGCTGCGCGAGAAGTACCTGATCTATCGGCAGGAGGCATGATGCGGCGTGTCCGGGCGCCTCGCATCCTCTTATCCTTGCTACTCGTCCTCACCGCCTGCGCTGCGTCGGCCATGGTGAGGAATCAGGCGGTCGTCTCGGTGACCACCGGCGGCGGGCCGACGCTGGACGAGCTCCTGCCGGATGGCGGGCCCGTCCTCCGGTACGGCACGGCGCGCGATGCCGGGCTTGTCCCGCTGTACGCCGATCACATGGTCGCCGACCTGGAACTCGGGCTGCAGCCGGGTACGGGTATTGGCGACCACCCCGAATACCCGGGCGGTGTCGTGCTCGCTGCGCGGCGCGGTGTGATCGCCGAGTACGCGGCCGCCGGCTACAACCTCCGGTACGCCAGCCAGCAAGGCGAGGCACTGCGCCGCAGGGAATGGATCCCCACCGCCAAGGACACGATGTACGACCTCGCGTCGCTCACCAAGCTGTTCACCTCGATCGTCGCCGTGCAGCTGATCCAGAAAGGCGATCTCTCGCTGACCGCAACCGTCGCTTCGTATATTCCGCGGTTCGCCACGAACGGCAAGAGCGGCATCACGATCAAGGAGCTGCTGACCCACACCTCGGGACTTCCGCCGGATCCAAGCCCGCCGCTGTGGACCTACTCCGCGCACCAGCAGATGGTCGACGCCGTCTACGCGACGAAGCTCACGGCGCGGCCCGGCTCCGCGTACATCTACTCCGACCTGAACATGATCGTGCTCGCTTTCGTCGAACAACAGGTCACCGGGAAGCCACTGGACGTACTCGTCCACGACCAGATCACCGGACCTCTTCAGATGACCGACACGCTGTTCAACCCGCCGGCCTCGCTAAGAGAGCGAATCGCGGCCGCGGAGTACCAGCTGCTGCCCGACCGTGGCCTCGTCTGGGGCCACGTGCACGACGAGAACGCCTGGGCGCTCGGCGGAGTGGCCGGCAATGCCGGCCTGTTCTCGACGGCGCACGATATGGCGATCCTGGCCCAGACGCTGCTGAACGGCGGGGAATACGCAGGTACCCGGATCCTGTCCCGACAGTCGGTCCTGATGCTCATGACCAACGACAACGAGGACTTCCCCGGGCACCACCACGGTCTCGGGCTCGAACTCGACCAGAACTGGTACATGGGCGCGCTCGCCACCCCGTACACCATCGGCCACACCGGATTCACCGGCACGTCGATCGTGATCGACCCGACCACCGACTCCTTCGTCATCCTGCTGACCAACCGCGTTCACCCGAGCCGTAACTGGGGCTCGACCGACCCGATCCGCCGAGCGATGACCTATGACCTGGCGCGCGCGGTGGCCGTACACCCGGCATCGGACCAGCTCGAATGGTTCGGCGGAATGGCCGACAGCACGACCACGACGCTCGCCGTGCCGGTTACCCTGCCGGCGTCGGCTACCCTCGACTTCTCCCTGTGGTACGACACCGAGCCCGGCTACGACTTTCTGTACCTCGAAGTCTCCACCGACGGCGGCCAGACGTGGCAAAAGGTGCCGTTCAGCATTCACGGCCGCCGGCTGGACGCCAAGACGCCTGGCAAGATCTCCGGTTACGAGGGACATCAATGGCTGCGCGCTTGGGCTGATCTGTCGGCCTGGACCGGGCCGCTTCTGCTGCGCTGGCGGTACACCACCGACCCGCTGTACCACGGCCGTGGCGTGTACATCGACACGGTGCAGGTTCGGGCCGGGCAGCGGATCGTCTTCGACGACCGGCGGCCGGGCGATGCGGCGGAGTTTCAGCCAGACGGGTTCGTGCAGACGACCGACTGATACGGGTGATGTCGGTGCTGCCTGATTCGCGCTCTATGTGAAACACCGCACGTCGTGGGACCATGGCTGCTGTGACGGCGCAGGTTCACGACGAAGCGCGGTGGCAGTACCAGATTCTCTGGCGTTATAGCGCAATCTCGCTTGTCCTGGTTGGGTTGCTCGCGATGGGCTTCGGCGTGCTCGGCGGCACTTA
Organism: Streptosporangiaceae bacterium; assembly: GCA_035631375.1. Taxonomy (GTDB): domain Bacteria; phylum Actinomycetota; class Actinomycetes; order Streptosporangiales; family Streptosporangiaceae; genus JAJYUU01. Next base: position 426 of record DASQIW010000005.1, on the reverse strand, counting down.
TGTCGCGACTTCGGTGCAGAACGCGCTCGCCATGCAGCGGGCGGAGACGCTGGCCAGGCTGAGTTCCGACGTCACCGGCCTGGCGGCTCATCTGGAAGATGAGCGGGACCTGACGATGGAGTACATCGGCCAGGGCATTAACGGCCGCGCAGGCACCCTAGCGGGCGCCCAGGCCGGCAGCCCGGCGGCGCAGAACCTGAGCCTGGTCCGCCAGGAGCAGACCCTGACGGAGCCGTGGGTACGCAAGGTCAGCACGGACAGCGCGGCCGTCGGCGCCGGCTACCTGCTCCAGGTCCAGCAGGGGGCGAGGAACCTGGTGGACCAGGTGGGGCTGCTTGGCACGTTGCGGACCGCGGCGACAGCGACGAGATTGCCCGCTGCCGACGTGATGGCCAGCTACACCAAGATGATCGATGAGCTGCTGTC
>DASQIW010000004.1:0-2991 GCA_035631375.1 Streptosporangiaceae bacterium | reverse complement strand
TCCCGCGGGTAGATGTTCTCGCCGCCGCGGATCACCATGTCCTTGATCCGGCCGGTGATGTTGAGGTACCCGGCGTCGTCCATGACGGCGAGGTCGCCAGTGTGCATCCAGCGCCCTGCGTCGATGGCCTCCGCCGTCTTGTCGGGCTCGTTCCAGTAGCCGAGCATGACCGAGTAGCCGCGGGTGCACAGCTCGCCGTGGCGGCCACGCGGCAGCACCTGGCCAGTTTCCGGGTCGGTGACCTTGACCTCCACGTGCGGATGCACCCGTCCGACGGTGGACACCCTGCGCTCCATATCGTCGTCCGCGCTGGTCTGGGTCGACACCGGCGACGTCTCCGTCATCCCGTAGCAGATTTCCACCTCCGCCATGTGCATCTCCGACAGCACCCGCTTCATCACCTCGACCGGGCACGGCGAGCCCGCCATGATGCCGGTGCGCAGACTCGACAGGTCATAGCTGGCAAAGTCAGGCAGCGCCAGCTCGGCGATGAACATCGTCGGTACCCCGTAGAGCGACGTGCAGCGCTCGGCTTGGACCGCAGCCAGGGTGAGCCCGGGGTCGAAGCCGGGCGCCGGGATCACGATGGCCGCGCCATGCGTGGTGCAGGCCAAGTTGCCGAGCACCATGCCGAAGCAGTGGTAGAAGGGCACCGGGATGCAGACCCGGTCGCGCTCGGTGTACCGGCAGCCCTCCCCGATGAAGAAGCCGTTGTTGAGGATGTTGTGGTGCGAGAGGGTCGCGCCCTTCGGGAACCCGGTCGTCCCGCTGGTGTACTGGATGTTGATCGGGTCGTCGAACGCAAGGGTGGCGGACCGGCTGGCGACCGCTGCGCTGCCGGCGGCGGCGCCGGCGGCCACGAGCTCGTCCCAGCCTGGTGTGCCGAGATAGATCACCCGCTCCAGGTCCGGCGCTTCGCCGGCGACCTCGCCGATCATCGCGCGGTAGTCGCTGGTCTTGAAGCCCTCAGCGCTGACGAGCAGCCTGATCTCCGACTGGCGGAGCACGTACCCGAGCTCGTGGCTGCGGTAGGCCGGGTTGATGTTGACCAGGATCGCGCCGATCTTGGCGGTCGCGTACTGGAGCAGCACCCACTCCGGGCAGTTCGGCGCCCAGATGCCGACCCGGTCGCCCTTCTCGATGCCGAGCGTCAGCAGTCCGGACGCGAGGTCGTCGGTGTCGGCGTCCAGCTGCGCATAAGACCACCGCCGACCAGTCGGCACATCCACCAGCGCGTCGCTGCCCGGATACTGCCCGGCGGTCTGGCGCAGGTTGTCCCCGATCGTCTGGCCGAGCAGCGGATGAGCGGACGCTCCGTGGCTGTAGGACAGGTGCTCCGCTGTCATCATGGCCTCCTTTGCCTCTCTTCCATAGTCGCGCCTGGCCTGTCGGTTGCGCGACACTAGCTGGCCGGTTACCGCCTTGGCCGCCGGGTGGCGACGCCGTAGCGTCGGGTGCCATGACGATCCCTTATGCGGAGCCGCTGGTGCCACGGGCGCCAGCCGAGCGGGTGATTCCCGAACCGCCACGACGCGGCGAGGCAGGCGGCGAGCCGTGCGCGATCTGCGACGGAGCCACGACGAGCGCACTCTGGTCCGATGACCGGTGGACATTGCACGCCCCGGTCGGCGGCAGCCTGCCCGGTTCGGTGTGGGTCGCCAGCCGCGAGCATTTCGACTCCTTCGCCGACATGCCCTCCGACTACGCAGCCGATTTCGGGCCGCTGGCCGGCCGGGTCGAGCGCGCGATCTTGTCTGTTGGCGATGTCGGCCGCGTGCACCTATACCGCTGGGGTGACGGCGGCGCGCACTTTCACGTGTGGTTCCTGCCCCGCCCGCTCGGCATGCTCGAGGGGCGCGGCATGTACCTCCCGATCTGGGAAGACGTGCTGCCCAACGTGACCGACTCCGAGCTGGCAGCGGCCGCGAGGAAGGTAGCGGCCGCGATGGGGTAGCCGCCACGTTCCCCATCGCGCCGGGAGGATGCGAGCCGCGCCGGACCGGAATACTCTCTCCTTAGAGGGTTATTCGACATCGGAGCGCCGCGGTGAGTGCGTGGGTTATCTGGCTGATCGTCGCGGTCGTGCTTGGCACCGCGGAGATCATGACCACCACGCTCGCGTTCGGGCTGGTGGGCGTCGCAGCGCTACTCGCGGCCGGAGCCGGATTCTTCGGCGGTGATGCGGCGATCCAGTTCGGTGTTTTCGTTGTCGCCTCGGCTCTCGGCCTCGGCGTGGCCCGGCCGTTCGCGCTGCGGCACATCAGGCAGCCCCCGATGCTGCGCTCAGGTACGGCTGCGCTCATCGGGCGGCCCGCCGTCGTTCTCGAGGAAGTCGGCCCGCATAGCGGCCGGGTCCGGATCGGCGGCGAGGTCTGGTCGGCGCGTTCCTACGACGATACGACGGTCATCCCGGCCGGGAAGACCGTCGACGTCATGCACATCGAGGGCGCGACAGCCCTCGTGTATCCCCGGGAGTAAGCAATGGTCATCGGCATCATCATCGCCGTCGTTTTCGTCCTGATCTTCATGACAGCGACGCGCGCCATCCGCATCGTGCCGCAGGCCCGGGCGCGTAACGTCGAGCGATTTGGCCGCTACACCAAGACGCTGGAACCAGGGATGAACATGATCATGCCGTTCATCGACCGGGTCAAGCCGCTGATCGACCTGCGTGAGCAGGTGGTCTCCTTCACCGGCCAGCGGGTGATCACCGAGGACAACCTCGTGGTCAGCATCGACACGGTGCTGTTCTTCCAGGTGACCGACCCGCGCGCGGCTGACTACGAGATCGTCAACTACATCCAGGCGATCGAGCAGCTCACCGCCACGATGCTGCGCAGCGTGATCGGGTCGATGGACCTGGAGAAGACGCTGACGTCCCGCGAGAACATCAACACCCAGCTCCGCGGTGTGCTCGACGACGCCTCAGGCAAGTGGGGGATCCGGGTCACCCGGGTCGAGCTCCGGACGATCGACCCGCCGCAGACGGTC
>DASQIW010000003.1:0-6883 GCA_035631375.1 Streptosporangiaceae bacterium | reverse complement strand
CTCATGATCACGAAGTCCCGCCTGGCGCCACGCGCGTGGTGATCACCTTGCAGGCCGAGAACGGCGGCACCCGCGTCATCCTGCGTCACTACGACCTGCCCGATGGCGCGCAGCGGGATCACCACCGCAAGGGCTGGGACTTCTACCTCGAAAGACTCAGCGCCCGCATCCGCGGCGAGGATCCTGGCCCGGACCCGAACACCTGACCGGATCCCGCTGCACCAGGCGTGACCGTCGCGCGCAACGCCGCGGCGGCCCCAAACACTGAGCGGCTCCCAGCAGCGCCCACCGACCACAACAAGCCCGGCTAACGACCGGCGCTCCCAGGCCGATGTGTCCAGTACCCGAATGCCCAAGGGCGTGCGGTGTTAGCCGTCGCTGGCGGGCAGGTTTTCGGCAAGACGGTTCGGCTACGGGCCGCGGGTCGTCCTGCTGCGGGGTGGCATGAACACTCGCGGCCGACGTGCGCTACTCCGCGTGCCGTGTCGGTGCTGAGTTGGTGCTGACATTAGCGAGCCGAGCGGGCCATCTAGCTGGGGAAAGTGCCCGCACCTCTACGAGCTTCACGATTTTCGAGGGCACGTCGGAAATCCAGCGGATGATCATCGGCAGGGCCGTCACCGGGCTTGACGTGCGGTAATAACCGCTGGTCGTCGCGCTTGTCGCCCGCAAGCAGGCAGCGAGGGCCGGTGGGCGGCAGCCACGCGAGAATTCGATGCCAAAGATGCGGCAGCCGTCGCCCGAGCATCCCGCGCCTGCAGGTCAGAGTGGTGAGAGCGCTCGTGCTACGTCTGCTGTCGGGCCCGGCGGACGCCTCGCGATGTGTCGTCGGGCGTCGCGAGGTGGCCCGCGGCCAGCGCGCTCAGGGCGTCGACGAGGGCCGAGCGGGCGGGCTCGGGCAGTGAGTCGATCGCCTCGCGGTGTACACGGTCGACGATCGCCTGGCTTCTCTTCGCCATTTCCGCGCCGTCGGGGGTGCCTGCGATGATGCGTGCCCGGCGGTCGGTGGCGGACGGGCGGCGCTGGGCCAGCCCGGCCTTCTCCAGCGCGTCGACGGTGACAACCATCGTCGTTTTGTCCATGTCGCCGAGTTCGGCGAGCTGGGCCTGTGTGCGCTCCGCCTCAATTGCCTTGACCAGCACGCAGTGCATCCGCGGGGTCATGCCGATCTCCGCGAGCGCGGCGGTCATCCGGGTCCGCAGGACGTGGCTGGTGTGGTCGAGCAGGAACGACAGGTCCGGCACTGGGCCATTGGCAGATGCGGAGCGCGCTGGTCGCGTCGGGGCCAGGGAGGTCATGGTTCGAGCGTACCTCACAGACGCTCTGAAGCAGAAGTTCTATTTACAGATAGTCAGTAAAGAAATGGTCTGCTACGGTCGGATAAAGCGCAGTCCCGACGAGCAAGAGCCGGAGTCCCCATGTCCGACGTATCCCTCAGGGCCAGAAGGTCCGCCGCTCCGGCGCAGTCCAGCGGCTTCGACCGACGTGGCGCCCTCGCCCTCGCCGCCCTCGCCACCGGTGCCCTCCTGACGATCCTTGACGGCAGCATCGTCACCGTCGCGCTTCCGTCCATCCAGAACGCTCTCCACTTTTCGCCCGCCGACATCAGCTGGGTGATGAATGCCTACCTTCTCGCCTTCGGTGGGCTGCTGCTGCTCGCCGGACGGCTCGGCGACCTGGTCGGCCGCAAGCGCATGTTCCTCACCGGCACCGTCCTGTTCATCGCGGCCTCCGCACTGGCCGGGGCAGCCAAAACTCCTGTGCTGCTGCTGGCCGCCCGCTTCCTGCAGGGCATCGGCAGCGCCGCTTCGGCCGCGGTCAGCATCGGCATCCTGGTGACGCTGTTCACCGACCCAGGGCAGCGACGTAAGGCGCTCGGGGTCTACTCCTTCACCGGCGCAGCTGGCGCCTCGATTGGCCAGGTGCTCGGCGGCGTGCTGACCGAGAGCCTGAACTGGCACTGGATCTTCTACATCAATCTGCCGGTAGGTCTGGCCACGCTCGCGATGGCGGTGCGCGCCGTGCCGGATGACCGCGGCCAGGGAGTCAAGGCGGGTACCGACATGCCCGGGGCGCTGCTGATCATCGCAGGGCTCATGCTCGGCATCTGCGCGGTTGTTGGCACGGCGCAGAACGGCTGGATCTCCGTGCGCACGCTCGGCCTCGGCGCGCTCGCCCTGGCACTGGTCGCCGGATTCGTGTTGCGGCAGGCGCAGGCGGCCACACCGCTCCTGCCGATGCGCATCCTGAGCTCACGCAAACTGGTCGGCGGGAACCTGGTCCAGGCCCTGATGATCGCGGCGATGTTCGCCTTCCAGATCGTGGTCTCCCTCGCGATGCAGCGCGTGCTGGGATACGGCGCGGCCGCGACCGGCCTGGCGATGCTCCCGGCCGCGGTGACCATCGGCGCCACAGCGCTCCTGATCTCGGCCCGGCTGATCACCCGCTTCGGCGCACGCAATGTCCTCATCGGCGGCCTGATCATGCTGACCACAGCGCTGGCGCTACTTTCCCGACTGCCGGTGCACGCCGGCTACGCGGCCGACATTTTCCCGACCATGGTGCTGATCGCGGGTGGCGGCCTGGCGATACCCGCCGCGGCCGGGCTAGCGATGTCCGGCGCCCGCGAGCATGACGCCGGGCTCGTATCCGGGCTTTATAACACCACCCAGCAGCTCGGCGCGGCCACCGGCGCCGCGGTTCTCACGACCCTGTCCGCCTCGCGCACCAGCACCCTGCTGCACGGCGGCAAGAGCACGCCAGACGCACTGATGGGCGGATACCACCTTGCCTTCACCGTCGGGGCAGGCCTGCTTCTGGCTGCGATCGCGGTGTCGATCCTTGTGTTGCGGCCGGATCGGGTCGCGAAGCACCCTGCGTCGTAGTCACATCGGCGTTACGCCGACGCATGCGGGGCGATCAACAGCGAGTCAGGTGGAGACCTAAGGACCGACAAGCGCGGCTAAGAACGTGGGAGAGGCTGGCTTTGAGGAAATTGCCTGATGCAGGCCCTGCCGCCTTAGCGGAATCGTCGAAGTTGGCGGCAAAACAGTCGGCCGCTCGAAAGGAGAACTGTCATGGATCAGCTAACCGCAGCAGCCCTCGGCCTTTCTGCCACCCGCCGAATCGCCACCTCGGCGCTGCCGTGCGCGCCGGTGCTGCCCGAACCGAAGCGGCGGCGGCACCGTGGCAGGCATCAGCTGCACGGCGCGTCGCCGACCTGCCCGAGATAGGCGTCGCAGTTGTGGGCGAGCACGGCTGCGACCGCGGAGGTGCGATCGGTGCCGCAAACCGCCCGTCCAGGACTACGCCAGCGCGTCGCAGGCCGGAGTGGATGGCCGCAGCGACGCGGCTGGTCACAGATCTTCGGGCCGGGCAACCCGAACTCAGCGTCACTCGCAGGAGGCGCAGGGGAGAGAACCGCGACGGCGACCAAGCCGAACAGCACCAGGTTTCGCGGGCGGAAGAACAGCAGCCGCAGTTCCGAGGAGAAGGAGCAGAAGCACGCAGTTATCGCCGGCCGCCCGGCCGTAGCGGATGGCAAGTTGAGCGGTGGCCCTTCGGCCCTCCGCCGCTCGGGCCGGCGCGGCCGGAATGTGTGCTGAGCTGGTGCTGACATTCGCTCCGGAAACACGGCGTCTCCCTGCCAAAACTGCTTGCACCTCCACGAGCTTCACGACCTTCGAGGGCACGTCGGATACCAGCGCGTGATCATCGGCAGAGCCGTCACCGGGCTTGACGTGCGGTGATAGTCGCTGGTCCCGGCGCTAATGCAGGGGTGTTACCCACTAGCGGACGACCTTGGTGACTGCATCGCGACCTCCGGGTCAGGCTCGGCTGCTTGACCGGATGTGTTTCGGCGGACTCAGACGTGCAAGGTAGGCCGGTAGATGAGTTCTTGGCTGCGGCCGTCGAGCGTCCTGCTCTCGATGAGCTCGAGGTCGAAGTCAGCCGCACCTTTGAAGATTGGCTCATCTCCGGTTTGACCGGTGATCACGGGGAAGATCGTCACTTGGACGCGGTCGACCAGACCGGCGGCCATCAGCGCCCGGTTCATCGACAGGCTGCCGTGCGAGCGCAACGGCACATCGGACTCCTCCTTGAGCCGGGCGAGGACGTCGACGGCGTCACCACGCGCAACCGTCGCATCCGGCCAGTCGAGGGGTCCTTCGAGCGTCATCGAAACCACAGTTGCCGGCAGACTCCGCATCCGGGTGACCCATGGGTCAAAGACCTCGGAGTCCTCGGTGCTCGAGGCCACCATCTCCGCGAATGCGCGGTACGTATTCGCCCCGAAGACCATCCGCTGCTCCTCGCTGTACAAGGCGAGGCGGTGGTCGAGCAGCTCGGGGCCTTGCTTGCCCCAGTAGCCGCCCCAGTCGCCGCCACTGATCGAGGCGAAACCATCAAGGCTTGAAAAGACGTCGAAGGTGTAGGTAGCGGTCATGATGCTCTCCTCGAGTGCGATGGATTGGGCCGTTGCCGATCTCTCGCTCTTGCTACGAACCGGCTCGACCCAATCCGACACCACACGTCAGCTCTTTGCGTCCTTGGGCCGCACGTGTAGAACTCTGTGCTGGCACTCGGCCCGTGGAGTGTAAGGACGGCTTCATCAGTGGCCGCCATCGCCCCCGCCGCCGCCGCCGTCGCTTCCACCTGGCCCGGGTCCGCCGCCGCCGTCGTGGTTGTCTGTGGGCAGCGGGGCGGCGACGGTGACTATGACTACGGTTCCGCGGGGTAGGACGCCGCCAGGTCGCACTGACAGCACCGTGCCCAGTGGCGACGCCGATGTCGCCACGTGCACCAGTTGTGGGCGCAGTCCCAGCCGTCGCAAGTCGGCGGCCACGTTGCTGGCGGGCAGACCGACGAGGGCTGCGCTGTTGATCGCGACGCCAGTAGCCGAAGGGAATGGTATAGGGCGGCGCCCGATCATGGTGGGCGACTCGGATCCGTTGTTGAGGCCGACTCGCCAGCCGATCAGGCCGACGGTCACTAGCGCAGCTGCGATCGCGAGCCATGCCACTGCTGCTCGCCAGCCTCTGTGCTGGCGCGCTGCCATGAGCCGCTTCCAGGATGCCGATTCTCTGGGAGCTCCCTCACCCATGACATCGGTCAGGGTCACCGGCTCGAGGGCCTCTGACTTGGCAGCGAGCAGCACGGTACCTGGGTGTCCTGGCCAGGCAGGATCATCAGAGGATCCGCGATGCATGGCCGCAGCCCGGTCGGCGACCTCGCGCGCTGACCGCGGCCGGAGCGCCGGGTCCCTTGCCGTTAGCGCGGCGACCAGCAGGCCCACCTCGGCCGGAACGCTGGCCGGCAGTGGAGGAAACGGCCGCGACAGATGGGCTGCACTTACCTCCGCGGCCGGGCCACTGAACGGCCGTTCTCCGGTCAGGCACTCGTAGGCGACAACGCCGAGGGAATACAGGTCAGACGCCGACGTCGCGGATGCCCCGGCCGCGCGCTCCGGCGCAAGGTACGCGGGCGTTCCGACCACGGTGCCGGCCCTCGTCGGGGGACCGGGGCCGACTACGGCAGCGATACCGAAGTCTGTGATCTTCAGCTGCCCGTCCCAGGTGGTCAGCAGATTGGCGGGCTTGATATCCCTATGCACCACCCCGGCAGAATGCGCGGCGTGCAGGCCGGCGGCTACCTGCTCGAGCACTTGAACGGTCCGATCTGCTCCAAGCGGCCCGGCGGCAACCACATCCGCCAGCGACAGCCCGTCCACAAGTTCCATTACCAGAAACGGGACGTCTGCCTGGCTGTCCTCTCCGTAGTCATACACCTGGGCGATAGCGGGATGAGACAGCCGCGATGCGCTGCGCGCCTCAGCCAGGAACATGGCCCGCGCTAACGGGTCGCCGGCGATGTCGGGCCTGAGCATCTTGACCGCGACCATCCGTTCCAGCACGATGTCCGCCGCTCGCCACACGGTTCCTGCGCCGCCGGACGCGATGGACGCCTCGAGACGGTAACGGCCCGCGAGCAACTGGCCCCGGTCGGTCGCAGACGTCATCGTGACCCACGCGACAGCAGCATCGCGACTCCTTACGGACTGGCCTATCTGCCCTTGCCACGTTGAAGCTGCCTTGCCGGTTCACGGTGGAGTCCCAGAACGCGAAGCCGGCACGCCTCCCGCAGTGACCTCACCTATGGTGCAGTGGCTGGTGACGTGCTGAGCTATCCGGGTCGCCAGCACAGGTGCGCTGCGGTGCGGCGCACCTGACGTATCATCCGGACGTCGACGACCACCACGGGCAGGAGCCGTTATCAGCATGCCGGATATGGTGGCCGCCTGGCCGCTGGTCGGCCGCGACCGGGAGCTCGCTTCCTTCACAACGGCGTGGGCCGCGCGAGGCTGCCACGGCGTGGTTGTTTGTGGTCCGGCCGGAGTCGGCAAGACACGGCTAGCCGAAGAGTTCCTGGCCCGCGCCGTGCGAGGCGGGTTCGCGGGCGGGCGGGCGACCGCCTCCGCGGCGGCAGCGTCGGTACCGCTGGGCGCAATCGCGCACCTGATTCCGCCTGGACTCGATCTCTCAGACCCCGTGCGCGGGTTCGCCGCGGTGGCAAGGGCTCTGTCCGAGCCGGGCAGCCGTAAGCAGGTTCTGCTGGTAGATGATCTCCAGTGGCTCGATGCTGCCTCTGCGATGCTGCTGCGGCAGCTGATGGACGCCAGAGTGGTCCGGCTGATCGGCACGGTGCGCACAGGGACGGCAGTCGGCGAGGCGGTTGCCGCGCTGTGCGGCGGCGACGCGGTCCACCGGATCGACCTGAGCGCTTTCGACCTCCGGCAGATCGAGTACGTCCTGCGCGCCGCGCTCGGCGGCTCGATGGTCCGGCGCAGCGTCGAGTACCTGCACGCCCGATCCGGTGGCAACAT
>DASQIW010000002.1:0-3111 GCA_035631375.1 Streptosporangiaceae bacterium | reverse complement strand
CTGGAATTTGTCACCTTGTAGGTTTTCGGACCCGGCACGGGGAGATCTGGCGGACTCCGCGCAGCTGGGTCGAGAAGGCTTATCCGCACGTCACGTACTTCAATGCGGTGGACGAGGGCGGCCACTTCGCGGCGTGGGAGGAGCCTGAGGTGTTCGCCACGGCGGCATTGAAGCCGCTGCGCTGAGCGGTCAGGCCTGGCGCGCGATCTGCATCCACTCCGGCCTGTGCTCCGAGGCCGCATGGCCGCTGTCTTGTTGCCGGCGGCGCTTGACGAGTCGTGTTCGCTGTAATAATTTGCAATCAAAGAAATATTCTCCAACCAACAACCACTCGGGCCGCTGCGGCCGCACGAGCGCTTGAGCGCTTGAGCGCTCCATGCTCCACCGCTCCGCCGCCAGAGCGCTCGAGCGCTCCACCGCTAGAGCGCCCCGCGCCTCAGCTCGCCCGGTAAGCCGCCGATCGCTTGTTACCGGCCCGGCAGCGCGCACCCGACTGTTAAGAACTCGACATCGCGCGAGGAGCCTCGAAGTGAGCGACGCCATCACACCTCAGGCCGGCGAGGTCATCCGCGCCTCCGACGCCGAGCGGGACCAGGTCGTGGCGCTGCTGCAGCGTGACTTCGCCGACGGCCGGCTGACCCAAGCCGAGCTCGAGGACCGAGTGGGCGCCGCCCTCGCGGCGCGGACCAGGGACCAGCTGCAGGCCCTCACCGCAGACCTTCCCGACGCGGACCTGAAGCCCTCGCGGCCGGCCGCGGTGGTGGAGCCGTGGTTGCTGTGCCTGCTCCTGGTCTTTTGCGCGCCCGCAGGGATCGCGTACTGGCTACTGTCGCGCCGCAGGATGGGCGGTCGGCTGTCGCGGCAGCTGGCGGGTATCCCGAACTGGGTGTGGATCCTGATCATCGCCGCTGCGGTCGCCGCGGCTGCCCGCAGGTGAGCGCCGGCGTCGGCCCGGTTCCGGCTCGTCCGCCCGCGCCCAGGGCCTGGCGCGGCGTGCACAAGGCGCTCGCCGATCCGTTGCGGATACGACTGGTGGAGTGGCTGATGGAGCGGCCCAGGTCGGCGCGGGAGCTGGCCGGTTGCGCCGACCTGCCCGCTGACCGTCTGTACTACCACCTCGGCCAGCTTGAGCAGGCGGGCCTGATCGAGGTCGCCGAGTACCGTCGGCTGGCCCGGGGCAAGACCGAGCGGGTGTACGCCCCGGCGGACGCCGAGCCCCCCGGCGACGACGCCAGCCCGGAGGAGACCGCTGCGTTCCTCGGGTCCGTGCTGGAGGCCACCGCGATGGACATCACGGCGGCGTTCCAGGCCAAGCAGGCCGGCCGCCGCCGGGAGGTCGACGTGACCCGGGCCGCGCTGCTGTTGACCGACGAGGCGCTGGCCGAATTGCGCGGACACCTCACCGAGATCGCCGCCCGGCCGGCAGCAACGCACAACGACGGGACTTGGACACGGCTAGTGCTGGTCCTGGCCGACTTGCAAGACCGTCCCGGTCCGGCAACGGAGCAAGTATCAGGACCGACCTCGGCACGGTGACCCGGGTACTCGAGCGGCGGCAGCGCATGGTAAGTGCTTGACGCGGATGTCGGCGCTGGTGTAGTTCAGCAGACAGATCCGCTCCATGTCGATACTTGGTGACGGCTCCGGGCCGGCACCGCCCGTGAGGAGACCGATGTCAAGTATCAGGATTGGCTTAGTTGCGGCAGTCTCAGCGGTCGCGCTGGGGCTGAGCATGTCTGCCGCTGCAGCGGGCACAAGCAGCAGCGCAGGACCGGTTATCTCGGGAACAGCGGGTGCAAGCACCGCTGCTTGTCTCGCGCACGTCCCTGGCGGTTTGGGCGAGGACTGGTACGACGTCTACAAGTCGGGGTGCACGGGTCACGACGAGCCCGAGCTCGATCCGGTCTCGTCGGCATCGCGTTCCGCGCAGAACGTCACGTGGCACGTGCAGCTGCCGGCCGACGGGACGACCACGGTATCCAGTGTCGGGCCGACGTTCTGGTTCGGAGGTACCGTCAGGGACTCGAACCCGCACAAGATCGGTCAGGAGGGATTCCTCGAGCTGCAGTTCTATCCCGACTCCTTTACCAAGAACTGCGGGTCAACCGGAAGCTTCAACGTCGTGCGGGATCCTGATGTATATACGGCGTGCTCGCCGGTCTGGACGCTGGCGAAGCAGGGAAAGCAGATCGCCGAGCCGGCCGCGTTCAACGGGATGCTCACGGACGCTTCGGGAAAGGCGCCGTTCGTCATGCACGCCCTCGACATCGTTGACGTCCACATCTGGGCGCCAGGCCTGACCTCGGCCTACCAGGAGCAGGTCACGGACGAGACCAGCGGACAGACGTCGAGCGTGCTCGTGCTCATCAGCCCGAAGGACGGCCCGCTGACTCCGGAGTTCAGCACGCAGGATGTCGGCAACGCGCTTGACTGGGGCGGCGTGTGGGACACGCCGATGGCATTCGTCTGGGAGATCGGTCACTCGGACTTGTACGGCTCTACCCCGGGCGCGTTCTGCGTTCCTGGTCAGACCAACTGCGGCTCGTTCAACGCCGCCAACTGGAACGGCTTTAAGCCGATCCGGATCTTCGGCGTCACGTTCGGGGACGGCTCGCATCAGCAGCACTGGGCGGCGGTCTCGGATACCGGTGGGAAGGCCGAGGTGCTCGGCAACTCGTTCGTCGGCCCCACCGACTGCACGGCGTACGGCGGTCCGTTCTGCACCTATCCGTATTTCTCGTCGGATGGCGCAGCGATCAACTACGGCGCCGGCTCCACCAACCTCGGTGGGGTAGACCAGTTCGCACAGACGGCCACCTGCCCGTCGACCGGCGTGTTCCCCGATCCCACCTATTGCGACACGATCATTAGCTAGCCACCGGAGAGACGACCAGGCCGACGCTGCTTGCCGATCCCGCGGGGGATCGGCAAGCAGTGTGGCTCTCATGAGCAACGCGCCTTGCCGGGCGGGGAGGCCTGGGCGGAAGCAGCATGCTCCGTTACGATCCACTAGAACACGTTCTAGTGGACCGGCGAGGACGGCGGATGCAGATCAGCTACACGCCCGAGCAGGAGCAGCTCCAGCACCGGCTGCGCGAGTACTTCGCCGGC
>DASQIW010000001.1:0-4769 GCA_035631375.1 Streptosporangiaceae bacterium | reverse complement strand
TCAGCCGAAGCCGGTGTCACCCATCAACCGAGACACTGTCACCCATCAACCGGAACCCGTCGCACAGCAGCGGGGAGCCGGAATGCCGCACGTCAGCCGCAAGATCACAAGACAGGAGTGGGGCGCCAGGGGCTCGAACCCTGAACCCACGGATTAAAAGTCCGCTGCTCTACCGTTGAGCTAGCACCCCGCCGCGAGGCTGCATACCTCGACGCACGAAGCGTACCGACTCCCGCGTGTCACGCAGTCGACCTGCACCTTACCTTCCGGTGCCAGGCTGACCCGCGGTTCCCGACCGGCAGGGAACCAGCCGGTAACATCCGGTTTCGTGCGCGCATCCTTCTTCGAGCCGCTCGGCCAGGGTAACTACCGCGCAACTGAGGCGACGGCCGGGCCGTGGAGTCCCGACGCCGAGCATGGCGGGCCGCCGTCAGCGCTGGCCGCCAGGGAGCTGGAGCGGCATGAGCCCGCCGAGGACACGCGGCTGGCCCGTGTGGCCGTCGATATCCTCCGGCCCGTCCCGGTCGGCGTGCTGTCGACCCGGACCCGGCTGCTCCGTCCGGGGAAGCGGGTGGTGCTGCTCGAGACGGTCCTCGCGGCTGATGGCCAGGACGTACTGGTGGCCAGGGGCTGGCGCATCGCTACCTCGGATTCCGCTCCGGTCGTCGGTACGGGTGGCCCGGTACCCGAGATTCCGGCGGAGGGCCGCGCACCGCGGTTCCCCGGCGGGCACCAGGACGGCTACCTCTCGGAGATCGACTGGCGGTTCGTGTCGGGCAATTTCGACCAGCCTGGTCCCTGCCAGGTGTGGGCCCGGCCGCGAATCCCGCTGTTGCCCGGCGAGGAGCTGTCGCCCATGTGCCGGACGCTGCTGGTGGCCGACTCCGGCAGCGGCGTCAGCATGGCGGTCGACCCCACGAAGTACACCTTTCTTAATGTCGATCTGATGGTGATCCTGCACCGCGACCCGGTCGGCGACTTCGTGCTGCTGGACGCGGAGACCACGATGGGCGGCACCGGAACCGGCCTGGCGCGGACGCAGCTCTCGGACTCCGATGGCATCGTCGGCAGCGGCCTGCAGACACTGCTGGTCGCGCCACGCTAGCCGGGGAGGCGCAGCTTCGCCAGCTGGTGCGCGCCGGGCCGGGGCTCACGGTGCTGACGGGCGGCCAGACCGGCGTCGACACCGCCGCCGCCGTGGCGGCGTTGCGGGCCGGGCTCCCTGTGCAGCTGGTTTTTCCCCGCGGCCTGCGGCAGGAGGACGGCAGCCTGACCACCGCCCGGAGGCGGAAGCTCGCCGGGGCGGCCATCCACGAGCTCGGCTCTGCCAGCTTCCGGTACCGGACCTGGACCTGCGCTTATCTGGCCGACGTGGTGCTCCTCCTCGATCCGGCTGGCGGCTCCGGCTGCCGTGAGACGGCCAGGTCCGCGCGCAAGCTCGGACGGCCGTTGCTCCGCCCAGGCGGGTTGGACCGGCCCATCGCAGCAGCCATCGAGAGCTTGCTGGAGGGGGCCGATGCTCACGTGCTCATGGTGGCGGGCTGCCGCGGCAGCATACTGGCGCGCCAGCCCGGTGCTGACCGCGGGGTCCGGGCCACACTGGCCGAGGTCATGACCGGCGCCAGGACCTGGCATGACCGGCTCCGGCTGTCCGCCGGGCCGGCCTGATCGGGCCGCGCCAGTTCCGGATAGGCGCTGCCGTCATCCGCCGCCAGATTTAGCCCCAGTCGATGGGCACCTTGGCGGCGTCGTCCGGGTGCCTTTCCAGCCAGCCGCGCGCGAATGGGCACAGCGGCACGATGGTCAGTTCCTCGTGCTCGGCCTTGCCGATCGCGCTGAGCACGAGCTGACCGCCAAGCCCACGGCCGCCGAGCGCGTCCGGCACACCGGTATGGATGAGCACCAGCCGACCCGGCCGCGTTCGGTAGATGAGCTCGGCTACCTCACCGTCGGCGTGAATCTCCAGCCGGGACGCCTCAGCGTTGTCGGTCACGATCACGGGATCGCTCATCGTCGCCTCATTTCCTGTGGAGGTAACCGTGAACCGCCGTGCTGGCTTGAGAACCGATAAAGGACGGAACGGGCTGCGTTCCGCTCAGCCACGCCCGCTGGTGCGTGGCCTGCGTGGCCTTCGCCCCTGCGGCCGCGGCCGTCGCCTGGGCCGCGACCGGCGCGACCACGTTCCCCTCCTGGTTGTTGTGTGTCCTGCCGTGCCCGGATCAGGCGCGCGTGAGCCGCTAATCGCCACTCAGGAGCGCCTCCGCGCCAACAGGCTGGAACCCGGCCATGAGGAACGCGCGGACGCTCGCCGCGTTCGCCGGGGCGATCTGGGCCCAGAGCGTCGTATCGCCTGGCACCAGATGCCGCGCGGCTTCGGCGAGTCGGGTACCGAGGCCACGGTCACGACGATCCGGGTCGACCTCGATGGCCGTCTCCCACCGGCCAGCGATGCCGCGTCCGATCAGCACGACGCCGCCGGGGGTCTGCCAGGCCCGGACGTCGTCGCGGTAGTGCAGTGCCCGCGTCACCCGGGGATGAGGAGTGTTGCCGCCGACCGCCAGCTCGCTGAGCTCGAGGTGTGGTGGACCAGTCGCGGCAGGCGCGCAGGTGAGCATGTCCACGCTGTGCGACCGGCGGCCCAGGCGCTCGCCGAGGCCGGCAAGGAAGCCCGCGGACAACGGCGCGGACAAGTCGTCGGGCGGCAGCTGCGCGGCAACCCAGGCCGGGTCGGTGTCGGCGAACACCACCGCGGACCCCGTGAAGGAGATCACGCCGGCATCGCGGTCGGACGGCTGGTGCAGGACGGTAACCGTGCCGTCGGCTGGCGGGAAGCACCCGGAGGCAACGGCCTGCAGGATCGTCGCCAACTCGCGCCGAGCCTGATGTCTGAAGCCGCCCTTCGATGGGAGCGGGTCCACTGTTGCCATAGCGACAGCTAACCCGCAACCACGCTGGGAGCGGTGCCCTTTAGCGGTAGGCGGACAGGCCGGTAATCGCCTGCCCGAGCGCGAGGGTGTGAATCTCCTCGGTGCCCTCGTACGTCAGCACAGACTCGAGGTTGTTGGCATGCCGGATGACCGGATACTCCAGCGTCACCCCGTTCGCGCCGAGGATTGTCCTAGCCTCGCGGGCGATGTCGATCGCGGTCCTGACGTTGCTCATTTTGCCGAGGCTGACCTGCTCGGGCGTGATCTTCCCCGCCTCCTTGAGCTTGCCGAGGTGGAGCGCGAGCAGCTGGGCCCGCTGCAGGTCAGCCAGCATCCAGGCCAGCTTGCGCTGGGTGAGCTGGAAGGCGCCGATCTTCTGGCCGAACTGCTCTCGCGTCCGGGCGTAGTCGGCGGCCGTCTCGAAGCACGTCCTGGCTGCGCCGGTCACGCCCCACAAGATCCCGTACCGGGCCTCGGAAAGGCAGGACAGGGGACCGCGCAGGCCGCGCACTCCGGGCAGCACCGCGCTGGCAGGCAGCCTGACGTCGTCGAAGTGCAGCTCGGAAGTGATGGAGGCCCGGAGCGAGAGCTTCTTGTGGATGTTGCGAGTGGTAAAGCCGCGGGCACCCCGCGGCACCAGAAAGCCGCGGATCCCGTCGTCGGTGCTAGCCCAGACCACCGCGATGTCGGCGATCCCGCCGTTGGTGATCCACATCTTGGCGCCGGACAGGACCCAGTCGGGGCCATCCCGGCGTGCGCGGGTCGCCATGCTCGAGGGGTCGGATCCGTGGTCGGGCTCGGTGAGACCGAAGCAGCCCGCTGCCTCGCCGGCCGCCATCCGGGGCAGCCACTCGTCCTTCTGCTCGTCCGAGCCGTACTTCCAGATCGGGAACATGGCCAGCGACCCCTGCACGGAGACCAGGCTGCGCAGCCCCGAGTCGGCCGCCTCGAGCTCCCGGCAGGCAACGCCGTAGGCGATCGCGCCCACACCCGCGCAGCCATAGCCGGTCAGGTGCATGCCGAGCAGGCCAAGCTTGCCGACCTCGGGGAGGAGGTCCCGCGGCAGCGTTCCGGCCTCGAACCAGTCAGCGATATCCGGCAGGATGCGGTCTCCGGCGAACTTCCGGACCGTGTCCCTGACCAGCCGCTCCTCGTCGCTCAGCTCGTCGTCGATACGGAGCAGGTCGGTCGGCGCGGGATCGGTGCTGCGGGGCATTTCTGCTCCTCTCTGCTGCTTTGACTCAGCGTATTCGGGCCGGACGCAGCCGTCCCTGCAGCCCGTCCCAGGATTGAGGGGCATCATGGTGTTTATGAGCGACGTGAATGGCAGGACGGGCGTCTCCGGGCCCGCCTCTGCGGAGCAGGGCTCGTCTGCGCCGTCATCCTGGGCTGGGCAGGGCGGGCCGCCGGCGAGCAGGCGGCTGGAGCGCAAGTTGGCGGGCCGGTGGGTGGCCGGCGTGTGCGCGGGGCTGGCTGCTTATACAGGCGTGGATCCCACGGTGATGAGGCTGATCTTCGCCGTGCTCACATTTTTCGGCGGGGTCGGCGCGATCGCCTACGTGGTCGGCTGGGCGCTGATCCCGGAGGAAGGCGACACGGCCTCGATCGCAGAGCGGTTCATCAGCAAGACCGGCTCTTGAGGCGCGGCCGCCTGCCGGGTCCCGGGTCCCGTTGCGACTCAGGCCGCTTTGCCGGCACTGAGGTTCGTCCCCTATGCTGGGGCGGTCCCCGACGGCGGGCGCCACGGGCAAGGCGGCGATGTCCGTCGAGCCCCCATCGTCTAGCGGCCTAGGACACCGCCCTTTCAAGGCGGCGGCACGGGTTCGAATCCCGTTGGGGGCA